>NZ_JACVYG010000067.1:0-53853 GCF_014712245.1 Streptomyces sp. 5-10 | reverse complement strand
CCACCCGCTCACCCAACACCCCCGGCACCGTCCCCGACCCCACCGCCCCAACCCCACCACTCCCCCACCCCAACAACACCCCACGCTCCACCACCGACACCAACTCCACCCCACCCACACACCCACCCGCATCCACCACCACCGCCTCCAACAAGGCGAAGAGGCGCCGCTGATGGTCGGCCAGATCCTGGGGGCTGTAGAGGTCGGCGTTGCCGTTCAGGTCGATGCGGATACCGCCGTCGGGCTGTTCGTAGGCCATGACCGACACATCGGGGATCGGGCCGTTGGCCAGGTTGTGGTGGGTGGCCCGGCACTCGCCGAACTCCAGGTCCCAGTCGAACGACATGACGTTGACCTCGGGCCCCACGAGGGCCGGAACGCCCCCGGTGAGACGGAGGTCGCGGGCCAGGTCCTCACCCCGGTAGCGCTGGTGCGACAGGGCCATGCGGACTTCCCGGGAAAGGCGTCGCAGGACATCGGCCCAGGTCGTCGCGGCGCTCAATTCCACGCGCAGTGGAAGTATGTTGGCCAGGGTTCCGGGAGTACGGCGGGAAATCGGGTCCTTTCGCGCCGAAACAGCGAAGCCGAGCGTGATGTCCTCCGCCCCGGTCAAGCGGTGCAGGTAAACCGCGACAACAGCGGTCAGCACCACCGACCAGTGAGTCCGGGCGGCGCGGGCGGCTTCTCTGAGGCGGTCGGCCTCATCAGCTCCGATCGGGGTGGTATGGCGCAGGAAATCGCTGGGTTCGGTGCCTGGAGCGGTGGTGAGACGCGCGGCCTGGGGCGGGGAGGCAAAACGCTCCAGCCAGTACCGGCGGTCACGCTCGAATTCCTCGGATTCCCGGTACTCGGCTTCCTGGCCGAGCAGGGCGGCCAGCGAACAGAATGGGGACTCACCGGCGGGTTCACCCTTTTGAAATGCCGTGTAGAGTTCGGCGACCCGGCGGGCGAAGAGTGTGCTGCCCGCCCCGTCGGTCACGATGTGGTGATATCCCTGGTACCAGACGAACCGATCCGCCGCCGTCTTGATCAAGGCGAAGGAGAACAGCGGACCGCGCGCCAGGTCCATCGGCGTCCTGAGTTCCTCGCGCATCCACCGTTCGGCGGCGGCCCGGGGATCGGGGCCGCCGCTCAGGTCGAGGGTCCGCAGCGCCCAGTCGCCGGGCGGGCCGAGCACCTGATGGGGCACGCCGTCGAGGTCGACGTCAATGTCGTCGACGTCGTCGAGGTCGTCGACGTCCAGGAAGCGCGCGTGCAGCGTATCGGCCTCGGCGACGGCCCGGCGCAGCGCCGATTCGAAAAGGGCGGGGTTGAGGGGCCCACGGATCTCGACATACTGGCCTACTTGGAATTGCAGGCCATCCGGATTGATGCGCTGCGCCACCCAGATCTCCCGCTGGGCAGCGGATAGCGGGTAGCGAGAACCCTGAGGAAGATAGCGAGACCCTTGCGGATAGCGAGACCCATTCATTCCCCCGTCTTGCACGAGCACCACCCATTGCCTAATATCGGGTCACTTCCCGGGCAGCAGCACCGAATTAATTTCGAAATACTCATGTCATTTTGCATCGGGAGTCTAACCCCGCCCCTATATCGCGACAAGAGCCGTGGGCAGACTTAGGAGGCCGTATGGCACCATCCTGCCACTCAGATATTTCCCTTCCCGCGAACAAGGTCACGAAGACTCGTGATCCGGACATAGAGGAAGATACGATGACGGACGCTCTTCCGATTCCCACCGGCGTGCCCACCACGCGTCGGTGTCCGTTCGACCTGCCCACCGAACTCCTGCGGCTCAGCGAACAGGGCCCGTTGAGCCGTATGCACTATTCCGATGGCCATCTGGGATGGCTGGTCACCGGATATTCGGCCGCTCGGCTGGTGCTCGGCGACAGCCGATTCAGCAACCGGGCCGACCTGGCCCGCATGCCGGTGGCGATTTCCTCCGAGGCCGAGCGGTCGCGGCGTGCGGTGCCGCCCGGTGTCTTCCACCGCATGGACCCGCCCGAGCACACGCGCTACCGGCGGCTGCTCACCCGCCACTTCACCGTGCGCCGCATGGACCGGTTGGTCCCGAGGATCGAGCAGCTGGCCGACGGGCGGCTGGCGGAGATGGAGCGGAAGGGGCCGCCGGCCGACCTCGTGGCCGACTTCGCCATGCCGCTGTCACTCGACCTCCTCACGGAGTTGCTGGGCGTGCCGAACGAGGCCCGTGAGCGGTTCCGGAAGGATTCGGCGGCGCTGTTCGAACTCGACTCCGGCGCCGAGGAGATCACCCGCGCCACCCAGGCCATCCACGAGCGGTTCCGTGAGCTGATCGGACAGAAGAAGACCGGGACGGCGGAGGACCTTCTGGGGCATCTGGCCGCCGAGCCCGGTCTGCCGGAGGACGAGGCCGCGACGATCGGCATGGTCATCCTCACCGCCGGCTTCGAGTCGACCGGCAACACCCTGGCCCTCGGCGCCCTCGCGCTGATGCGGAACCCCGAGCAGCTGGACGCGCTGCGGGCCGACCCGGCCGTGATGGACTCCGCCGTGGAGGAGTTGTTGCGGTATGTCACCGTCACCCACTTCGGGCCCATCCGCACCGCCCTGGAGGATGTCCAGGTCGGCGACGACCTGATCAGGGCCGGGGACTCGGTCACCCTCGCGCTGCCCGCGGTCAACCGCGATCCGGAGCACTTCGCGGCGCCCGACACCCTGGACGTCACCCGCTCGTCGGCCCACCACGCCGCGTTCGGATACGGCATCCACCAGTGCCTGGGGCAGCAGCTGGCCCGCTCGCTGATGCGCTGCTCGTACGCCAGGCTCTTCGACCGGTTCCCCGCCCTGCGGCCGGCCGTTCCGTTCGACGACATCCACGTCCGTACGGACAAGAACACCTATGGGCTGCGCGAGCTGCCGGTGACATGGTGAGGGCAGCGTCGTGACGGGGAACGTGGTGAGGGCAGCGTCGTGACGGGGAACGTGGTGAGGGCAACGTTCTCGCAACGTGGCGGAGGGTTCGCTGGGCCGGACCCCTGACCGCGCCGTGAGCATGACCAGCATGACGGAGAGGGATCGCCCATGGACCGTATCGCGCTGACACCGGCCGCGGCCGAGCTGATCCGCAAGCTGCGGGCCGAGCACGGGCCGCTGATGTTCCACCAGTCGGGCGGCTGCTGCGACGGCAGCGCGCCGATGTGCTATCCGCTCGGCGAGTTCCGTACGGGTGGGTCGGATGTGCTGCTCGGGGAGCTGGAGGTGGACGGGGTCGAGGAGCCGGTGGGCTTCTGGATGTCGGCCTCGCAGTTCGAGCTGTGGGCACATACGCATCTCACGGTGGACGTGGTGCCGGGCCGCGGCAGCGGCTTCTCCCTGGAGGCACCGGAGGGTGTGCGCTTCCTGATCCGCTCACGGCTGCTGGACGACACGGCGAGCTGAGCGCGGCGAACAACTCAGCGCGGCACGCCGCCGGATGGGCACGAGGGGGTGAGCACCACCTTCTCGCGCCCTCTCACCCTCTGGCCCCCGCACCCTCGCGCCCTCGCGCCCTCGCGCCCTCGCGCCCTCAGCGTGAGTGCCGCCTTGCCGTGCCTCAGCTCGCGGCCGTGCCTCAGCTCGCGTCGGCCAGTGCCAGCGTGTGCAGCCGCTCCGGCGGGCCCGGCCGTGCGTAGTACCAGCCCTGGGCGGTGTCGCAACCCAGCCCCCGCAGATGCTCGGCCTGTACGGCCGTCTCCACGCCCTCGACCGTCACCGCGAGGTCCAGCGTGTGGGCGAGCGAGACGATCCCCTCGACGATCTTGACGTCGACCGGATCGGCCGGGGCCCGCTGCATGCCCCGGGTGAAGGAACGGTCCAGCTTGAGCTGGGAGACCGGGAGCCGGCGCAGATACGACAGGTTGGAGTAGCCGGTGCCGAAGTCGTCCAGGGCGATGTCCACGCCGAGGTCGGCGAGTTGCCGCAGCGGCCGCAGGGCGGTCTCGTCGGCGCCGATGAGGTCGTTCTCGGTGACCTCCAGGCACAGTGCGCTGGGGCACAGCCCGGCGTTCTCCAGGACCGCCACCGTGTCGGAGACCAGCGTGGGATGGCTCAGCTGGCAGGGCGAGAGGTTGACGTTGACGCGCAGCGACGCGTCGTCCTCGGCGGCGTCGCGCCACTCGCGCGCCTGCCGGGCGGCCTGCTCCAGCACCCAGCGGCCGAGCGGGACGATCAGCCCGGTGTCCTCGGCGAGCGGGATGAACTGGTCGGGGCCGAGCACTCCGTGCACCGGGTGCAGCCAGCGTACGAGCGCCTCGGCGCCGCGCACGGTGCCGTCGGTGAGCCGTACCAGCGGCTGGTACTCGATGAAGAACTCGCCCTTCTCCAGGGCGGAGGGCAGCCCGTTGGTGAGGCTGTGACGGGCGATCACCCGGGCGTTGGAGTCGGCGTCGGCGATCTCGAAGCGATTGCCGCCCGCGGCCTTGGCCCGGTACATGGTGATGTCGGCGCTGCGCAGCACCTCGGCCCGGCCGATCTCCCCGGCCAGGCCGTCGACCACGCCGATGCTGGCCCGTACCCGCAGCTCACGGCCCTCGATCCGGACGGGTTCGGCGAGCGCGGCGAGCATCCGGCGGGCCAGTCCGGCGCCGTCGGCCTGCGCCGCGGGGCCGGTGACCAGGGCCAGGAACTCATCGCCGCCGACCCGGGCGAGCAGCTCGGCGGGAGCCTTCACACAGCGCTGGAGGCGTTCGGCGACGGCCTTGAGCATCCGGTCGCCGACGGCGTGCCCGAGGCTGTCGTTGACGGCCTTGAAGCCGTCCAGGTCCAGGTAGCACACGCCGAACCGCTCGGCGTCGGCGTCGGCGGCCAGCACCTGGTCCAGCCGCTCCAGGAACAGGGTGCGGTTGGGCAGTCCGGTCAGCTCGTCGTGGGTGGCCTCGTAGCGCAGCCGCTCCCGCAGCAGCCGGTGCTCGGTGATGTCCTCGGCGAGGGCGAGCTGGTACTGCGGGGCGCCGCTGGAGTCGCGCAGCAGGGTGACCGTCAGATTGGTCCACAGCTCGCTGCCGTCGTCGCGGTAGTGCGGCTTCTCGATGCGGAAGTGGTCGCGCTCCCCGTTGACCAGCTCGCGGTAGAGCTCATGGGCGCCGGGGACGTCGTCGGGGTGGACGAACTCGGTGACGTTGCGGCCGGGGCGGAAGAAGTCCATCCCGCCGAACATCCGGGCCATGGCGTCGTTGACGACGAGCACCTCGCCGTCGAGCCCGGCGATGCCCACGCCGATGACCGCGCCCTCGAAGACGGCCTGGAACTTGGCCTCACTCGCGTGCAGCGCCTTCTCGGCCTCGGTCCGGGCGGCCATCGCGGCCCGCGAGATCGCCTCTTGCTCATCGCGCTCGCGCTCGCGCAGCTCCCGGACGAATCCGGCGGCGAGGGCGTGCTGGAGCCGCACACAGCGGGCGCGCGCCTCCTCGTCGGCCAGGGGCTCGTGGGAGGGCTCGCGGGAGGACCCGTCGGACGGGACTGGGAACGATTCACCGGATGGTACGGAGAAGGGCAGTCCGAGCGACGAGCAGGACACCAGATGCGCGTCGATGACGCCCAGGATGGCGGGCAGCGCGTCGGGCTCGGTGCACTGGGCGTCCACCAGCGCGGCCCCGACCTCGTACGCGGCCTCGGTGTCGAAGGGGGAGGAGCGCAGGGCGGCGCTCAACCGGTGGGCCAGCGGCAGCAGATAGCCCTCGAACTCCTCGGGGGTCATCGTGGTGGCGGCCAGCGGATGAACGGCCCGGCACCAGATGCCCGCGAATCGCCTCAGCGGATCGCTCTCCCTGGGGGCGGGGTGCCCGGCGGCGTCCCCGGCGCCGCGGTCACATCTCGGCCCACCCGATTCGGAGGTCATATCGTGCGCTCCCCGGGGCAACCGCCATGGGCTGTGTCCCTGTAGCCTGCCGCGTCCTCGCCTGCGGCGTCGATGCCCTCCGGCCGCCAGTCCACGTCCTGCACTTCCTTCGCCCTCTTCCGGCTTCCGGGGCCGCCCTCGGGTCGTCCGCGTCCTCGGGGAAGTGGAGCACGACGAAGAGCGGCACGGCAACCCGCTGCTGAGGCGAGATTACTGATCAACCGTTCGATGAGGAAAGGAAAAACGGAAAAGTTCAATCCGGATCTGATCATGGAGGCGGGCGCCGCCGGGGGCTGCCGAGCACCTGTCAGAGGCATCTGCCAGGGGCCCGAACCCCGCGCTGACCTCGGCCCTCCAGTGGACGGGCCTTTGAAAGCGCCTCGGCGAACTCCCTTCAGGAGACCCGTTCTGGCGGTGCGCCAACCCCGCGCCTGAGCAGTCGAATGAGGAAATTCATCACGTCCGCCGCGCCGGGGCCACACCGGGACCTTCCCGGCCGAGGCAGGGGCACTCCCGGCCCGTACGCCCGCCCCTCCCCCTCGCGGATCGAAATCCGTGCCGCCTTTTAACCCCATGCGATGAATTGCCGTGAATAGGGGTACTCGCCCGATAGATATCTACAAGGAGGTACATCTCCTCACGGAGGCGTCTCCCCAAGGAGGCACGACGACGCACAGGACATGGAGGAACGCACGGAGTGACCCCATGACCCCACCAGGTGTCGCCCGGGATCAGCTGCTGCGCCGGGCGATGGCCCAGGTCAGCGCGGTCGGCACCGGCCGCGCCGAGGCCGGACGGTCAGCGGGCCGCCGAGGTCCTGGACGCGCGGGTGAGGGAGCTGGCCGGGCGGGACGGGCCCCGGTCCGGCTTCCCCCGGCGGGCCAGGGGCTGGGGCTGGGCCTTCGGGCGGCGCGAGCGGGGCTCCCTACGCGGGCCCCATGCGCCGCACGGGCCGCATGCGCGGGATGACCGGCACGAGTCGCCTGCGCCCGACGGTCTGCACGGCGCCCTCGTGGTGAGCTACCGCGCCCGGCCCGGCGAGGACGAACGGCTGCGCGGCCCCGAGTGAGCGGGGCGCCGCCGGGCACCCGTGACCGAGGCAACGGCACCACACCACGAGGCGGGATGGGCAATGAGCGACAAGAACAAGCGTGTGGCGCGCACCCTGCTCGACCAGCAGGGGACGACCTTCGCCGCCGAGGCCGGGATCAAGCTCCGCAACACCCCCGGCCCCCTCTACCAGCTGCTGGTGCTCGCACATCTGCTGTCCGCGCGGATCAGTTCCGACATCGCCGTCGCCGCCGCGCGCGCCCTCTTCGACGCCGGGATGCGCGACCCGCGGCGGATGGCGGAGGCCACCTGGCAGCAGCGGGTCGACGCGCTGGGAGAAGGTGGCTACCGGCGTTACGACGAGCGGACCGCCAGCCAACTGGGCGAGGCGGCCGAGCTGGTGAACCGGGAGTACGGGGGCGATCTGCGGCGGATGCGCGAGGCGGGGGACGTGAAGAAGCTGCTTCAGGGCGTCAAGGGCATCGGACCGGCCGGGGTGAACATCTTCCTGCGCGAGGTGCAGGGCGTCTGGCCCGAGTTCGCCCCGTACTTCGACAGCAAGGCGCTGGACGGCGCCGAGCGCGTCGGGCTGCCGAAGAGCGCGCGGTCGCTGGAGGGACTGGTGGCCGAGAAGGACCTTCCCCGGCTGGCCGCCGCCCTGGTCCGGGTCGCGCTCCACGCGGACGCCGCGCGCGAGGTGCGTGCGGCGGCGTAGCGCGGTCGGGCGACAACACGTTCACGTGAGGAACTGCGAGCACTGGTACGGGCCGTACGCCCGCTCGCCGTCGTCCAGGGAGACCCGGACGTCGTCCGGCCGGATGGACTCGTCCCGGTGCAGGAAGGATTGGGCACGGGCGAGGGTGCACACCAGCTGGCCGTTGGGCAGCCGGTCGCTCGGGCTGTCGAAGGAGGCGCCGGGCGAGTGCAGGGTGATCCGGTGGCCCGTGCCGCTGGTCCAGTACGACCCGAGCCGGACGAGGTTGACGAGGCCGCGCTCCGCGACCCAGGCCGGCATGTCCGACAGCAGCTTGAGGGCACCGACGGGTTCCTCGATGGAGGCGTCGGGGCGGGTGACGCCCTGGAGCGCGGAGCCGCGGACGTAGTAGATCCGCAGATCCTTGGTGAGCCCCTTCGCGGGCTCGCCGCCGTCCACCACCCCGGTGGGCCGCACCCCGCAGCCGGCCGCCGCCAGGGCGAGGAGCACGGCCACCGCCGCCGTACGCGGGCGGTTCGTCCCCCCTCTCATCGCGCCCCTCCGTCCGTCGCCACTGCCTGTGTGCCAGAGCCCTGCCCGGCGCGCTGCCGCGGGTGGCGGGGCAGCCGCAGGGTGAACACGGCGCCGCCGCCCTCCTCGGCCGGCCGGTTGGCCGCCTCGATCGTGCCGCCGTGCAGCCGTGCGTTCTCCAGCGCGATGGCCGTGCCGAGGCCGCTGCCCTCCGAGCGGGCCCGGGCGCTGTCCGCCTTGTAGAAGCGGTCGAAGACCCGGGCGAGGGCGTCGGGCGGCAGCCCCGGCCCCCGGTCGGTGACCTCCACCGCCACCCGGTCCGCGTCGGCGGACAGCGTCACCGTCACCGGCCGCTCACCGTGGCGGAGCGCGTTGCCCACGAGGTTGGCCACGGCCACGTCCACCCGCCGCCGGTCCACCACCGCCCGTATCCCCTCCGGGAGCCGCGCCGTCACCTGACCGGTCCAGCCGCGCAGCTCCAGCGTGCCGTGGACGATCCGCGCGAGATCGGTCTCCGCCGCGTCGAGCCGGGCCGCGCCCGAGTCGAAGCGGGACATCTCCATCAGGTCCTCCACCAGCCGGGCCAGCCGCGCGGTCTCGTCGCTGACGGTACGGGCGGCGCGGGCGGCGTCCGCGGGCAGCCGCGCCGCGTCCTCGTCCAGCACGGTCGTCACCATCGTCATGGCGGTCAGCGGGGTGCGCAGCTCGTGCGAGACATCGGCGACGAACCGCCGGGCCCTGGCCTCCTGGTCGCGCAGATCGGTCACCGAGCGCTGGAGCGCGTCGGCCGTGGTGTTGAAGTCCGCGGCGAGCCGGGCGAGTTCATCACGGCCCCTGACCTCTACCCGCGAGTCGAGGTCGCCCTCGGCCAGCCGCCGGGTGGCGCGTCCCAGTTCGCGCACCGGCCGCAGCACGGTTCCGGCGGCGAGCAGGGCGAGCACCGCGGCGAGGCCGAGCACCGGGAGCAGCCCCCCGCGCACCGAGTCCAGCAGGGCGGCGGTGTGCTCCTCCTCCGCCCGCAGGGACGTGACGGCGAACACCTCGAGCCCGGAGGCCCGGCCGTCCTCGTACGAGACGGGGGTGCCGACCACCAGATACGGCCGGCCCCGGTACGCCACGCGCTGGAAGCGGGTGCGGCCCGATGAGCGGACCGAGGCGCGCAGTTCGGGGGTGATCCGGGTGCGGTCGGCCAGGCCGTCGGAGGACGCGGTGAGGCCCTGATAGCGGGTGACGACGAGCGGGGCGCCGGAGAGGCCGGAGGAGACCGAGTCCGCCAGCGCGGTCAGCGTGCGCATGTCGGGGGCATGTCGAAGTCGGGGGCGGCGCTGTCGACGCGCTCGCGGAGGTCGGTCTGGAAGGCGTCCTGGGTGCGCTGGAGGACGGCGCTGCGGGATTCCCGGTAGGCGAGCGCGGTGGCGGTGACGGTGCTGATCAGCGCGACGAGGACGAAGGCGATGACCAGCCGGGTGCGCAGTCCGCCCAGGCGCGGCCGGAAGCGTTTCACAGCGGACCGAACCGGTAGCCGAAGCCGCGCACGGTCTGGATGTAGCGGGGCCGGGCGGGCACCTCCTCGATCTTCGCGCGCAGCCGTCCGACCGCGGCGTCGACCAGCCGTGAGTCGCCGAGGAAGGAGTGGTCCCACACCGAGGCGAGCAGCTGCTCCCGGCTGAAGACCCGGCCCGGCGAGGCGGACAGCTCCAGCAGCAGCCGCAGTTCGGTGGGCGGCAGCGGGACGGGGGTGCCGTCGCGGCTGACGGTGAGCCCCGCCCGGTCGATGACCAGCCCGGCGTAGACCTCGCCGGGCCGCCGGGGCACGGGGTCGGCGCGCCGCAGCGCCGCCTTGATCCGTGCCTCGAGGACGGGTGCGGTGACGGGCTTGACCACATAGTCATCGGCCCCGGCCTCCAGACCGCCGACGATGTCCGGATCGTCGCCGCGCGCGGTCAGCATGATCACGGGCATGGTGGAGCGGGCCCGGATCCGGCGGCACACCTCGAAGCCGTCCATACCGGGCAGCATCAGGTCGAGCACCGCGAGTTCGACGGCCGTCCCGGCGGGGGCGTCGAGCAGTGCGAGGGCCTCCTCGCCGGTGGCGGCGACCGACACCTGATGGCCGTGGCGGCGCAGCACGAGCTCCATGCCATCGCGCACGGAGGCGTCGTCCTCGATGAGCAGTACATGCGGCATGCGGCCGATTATGACCCATGAAATCGCCGGAAACCGCTGGTCAGGCCGATGAATCAAAGGCATACGGGCTTTGTTACACATCCATCATATGGTCATGGACGGACCATCATGTGGCCGCCGAAAGGTGGTCGCCATGACACGGCACACCACTTCCCACGCCGCCTTCTCCCGCGCCGCCTGCTCTCGTATCGCCTTCCGGCGCACCCTGGCCGCCCTCACCGCGCTGCCCTTCCTGGCCCTCGCGGTGGGCTGCGGCGGTGACGACGACTCGACCCGGGTGGAGGGGGTCGCCTCCGCGCCGGGCGGGGACACCGGGGGCTCAGGCGGCTCCAGCGACTCCGGCGGCTCCTCCAAGGACACCGGCGGTGGCGGTTCCGCCAAGGGCAAGAGCGCCTTCTACGACGCGCAGATGGACTATGTGCGCTGCATGCGCACCAAGGGCGGGGCCAAGGACTTCCCCGACCCCAAACTCAGCGGCTACCTCGACTGGGACAAGATCAACAAGCTGGAGGATCCCAGCGGCACCGGCGAGGTGACGAAGGGCGGCAAGGACGGGGCCTGTGCCGATGAGCTGCGCAAGGCGATGACGTTCGAGCCCGAGCGGGACGCCCAGAAGGACTACGAGTCGATGCTCGCGCACGCCACGTGCATGCGGGACCACGGCGTCTCGGAGTTCCAGAACCCCACCATGTCCGCGGGCAACGCGGTGCCCGGTGGTGAGCCGGACCCGACGAACCCCCGGATCGACCCCGACTCCTCGGTGTACAAGCAGGCCCGTGAGGCGTGCGAGGGCAAGCTGCTCGACGGTCTGGACGGTATGCAGTGAGGCGTGGCACCGCGTGGATCGCGGGTGGCGCCCTCGTCGCCGCCGCGACCGGGGCCGGGGCCGCCGCCCTGGTCCTCGGCGGCGGGGACGGGGCGGACGCCTCGTCCCGGGACGGCGACCGGCCGCCCGCCACGGCCAAGGTCGTCCGCACCGATCTGGTCCAGAGCAAGACCGTCGACGGACAGCTCGACTACGCCCAGCGGCGCGAGGTGTCCTCCGCCGTCGACGGCACCGTGACGGTGGCGGCCGACGCGGGCCGCACGGTCATCCAGGGGCAGGCGCTGTACGAGCTGAACGACAAGCCCGTCACCCTGCTGTACGGGCAGATCCCGATGTTCCGCGCCATGAAGCCCGGGGACCGCGGCTCCGATGTCCTCCAACTGGAGCGGAATCTGCGTGACTTGGGGTTCGGGGCCGGGCTGTACATCGATCCGCGCTATGACGCGGCCACCAAGGCGGCGGTCAAGAGCTGGCAGAAGTCGCTCAACCGCACCCCCACCGGCACGGTGGGCAAGGGAGACGTGGTCTTCCAGCCCGACCGGGTGAAGGTCGTCTCGGCGGACGCCGCGGCCGCGGACCACGTGGGCCCGGACGCCACGGTGCTCACCGTCGCCTCCACCAAGCCGGTGGTCCGGGCGCAGCTGGATCAGCAGGATGTGTCTCTCACCGCCAAGGGCACCACCGTGAAGGTGACGCTGCCCAGCGGGCGGACCGTACGAGGCGAGGTGTCGGGCACCGTCCGCCCCGAGTCCCCGGATGACGATCCGTCGGCCGCGGCGCGGGACGGCATCACCGTGGAGGTCACCCTGGAGGGCGGCCGTTCCGCGGTGTCCGGGGAGGACGCCAAGGCAACGGTGAACGTGTCGTTTGTCAGCGAGAGCCGCGAGAACGTGCTGGCCGTCCCGGTCGAGGCGGTGGTGGCGCTGCGCGGTGAGCAGGGCGGCTACGGCCTGGAGCTGGTGGCGGGCGACACCACCCGGATGGTGCGGGTGGAGACCGGGATGACGGCCGACGGGCGGATCGAGGTCAGCGGCCCGGGACTGCGCGAGGGCATGACGGTGGGAGTGGCGGAGCAGTGATCGCCACCGCGCCACCGCCCCGCCCGGCGGCCGTGATCGAGCTGGTGGGGGCCACCAAGACCTATCCGGGCGACGTCCACGCCCTGCGCGGGGTGGATCTGACCGTGGTCTCCGGTGAACTCCTGGCGATCGTCGGCCCGTCCGGCTCCGGGAAGTCGTCCATGCTGAACATCATCGGCACCCTGGACCGCCCCACCTCGGGCACGGTCCGGGTGGCCGGCCACGATGTGAACGCGCTCTCCGACGTCCAACTGTCCGCCCTCCGCGCCCGTCACATCGGCTTCGTCTTCCAGCACTTCCACCTCTCCCCCGGCCGGGACGCGGTGGACAACGTGGCGGACGGGCTGCTGTACGCGGGGGTGGGCGCGCGCGAGCGCCGGGCGCTGGCCCGTACGGCGCTGGAGCGGGTGCGCCTGGGCCACCGGCTGGACCACCGGCCGCATGAGCTGTCCGGCGGTGAGAAACAGCGCGTGGCCATCGCCCGGGCACTGGTCGGCGAGCCCCAACTGCTGCTCGCGGACGAGCCGACCGGGGCGCTGGACTCGGCGTCGGGCGAGGTGGTGATGGAGCTGCTGCGGGAGCTGAACGCGGCGGGCACCACGGTGTGCGTCATCACCCATGACCACGAGATCGCGGACGCGCTGCCACGGCGGGTCCGCTTCCGCGACGGCGAGGTCGTCGCCGACTCGAACGAGGTGAGGTCATGACCGGCCGGAAGACCACGGCGGGCACGCCCCCCGTCGGCCGCGGGCTGAAGCCCTCCCGCCTGACCGCCGGTGACATCCTCCGCGTGGGCGCCGTCGGGCTGCGGGCGCGCCGGACCCGGGTGGTGCTGTCCGCCCTCGGCATCGCGATCGGCATCGCCACGATGGTGGCGGTGGTGGGGCTCTCCACCTCCAGCCGGGCCGATCTGATGGCCCGGCTGGACCGGCTGGGCACCAACCTCCTCACCGCGGAGGCCGGTGAGGACGCGCTGGGGAAGGACATCGTGCTGCCCAAGAACGCGGTCGCGATGGTCGAACGCATCGGCCCGGTGCGGCACGCCACGGCGACCGGCGAGGTGGACACCCGCATCCGGCGCAGCGATGTGGTGCCGGAGGAGCGGACGGCCGGGGTCACCACCCAGGCCGCCCGGCCCGATCTGCTGGAGACGCTCGGCGCCGGGGTGGACCGGGGCGTCTGGCTGAACCACGCCAATGAGCGGCTGCCGGTGACCGTCCTGGGGTCGATCGCCGCGAAGCGGCTGGGCGTCACCGAGCCCGGTGAGAAGATCATGGTCAATGACCGCTATGTGGTGGTCGTGGGCATTCTCCGGCCGGTCGAGCTGGTGCCCACGCTGGACCGGGTGGCGATGGTCGGATTCCCGGCCGCCGAGCGGTATTTCGGCTTCAACGGCCACCCGACCACGATCTTCGAGCGCTCCACGGACGCGTCGGTGGCGGACGTGGCGGCGGTGCTGGCCCGCAGCGTCAACCCCGGCCAGGAGGGCACCGTGAAGGTCTCACGGCCGTCGGACGCCCTGGCGGCGAAGGCCACCACCGACGAGGGGCTGACGGCGCTGATGCTCGGGCTCGGGGCCGTGGCGCTCCTGGTGGGCGGGGTCGGCGTGGCCAACACCATGGTGATCTCGGTGCTGGAGCGCCGCCAGGAGATCGGTCTGCGGCGGGCGATCGGGGCCACCCGCAACGCCATCCGGCTGCAATTCCTCACCGAGTCACTGCTGTTGTCGGCCCTCGGCGGGCTGGCGGGGGTGGCGCTGGGCTCGGTGGCCACCTGGGCGTTCGCCTTGGCCCAGGGCTGGACGACGGTCATCCCGCCCTGGGCGCCGGCCGGCGGCTTCGGCGCCACGCTGGGGATCGGCGTGCTCGCGGGGCTCTACCCGGCCATCCGCGCCGCTCGCCTCCACCCCACCGTGGCGCTCAACGCCTCCTGAGCGGGCCGGCCGCCTCAGCGGATGCCGAGTTCCTTCAGCACTCGCCGCTGGGCGGCGGTGGGCTTGGCCGGGAAGTAGAGGTAGCAGACGCCGCCGGTGCCCGAGACCACCTTGCCGTCGGCGTTGTACCGCTTCGTCCGCAGCCAGATATTTTCCCACTGCCGCCGCTTGTAGACGTGGCGGACCGCCTCGTTGCTGGGCGAGGCCGGGTCGTTGGCGATGACGTCGCCGTCCGCCGTGAAGCCGATGACGGTCATCAGATGGCCCGAGGTGCCGTACCCCGCGCCGTCCAGCTCCGTCTTGAGGAAGGACTGCGAGGTGATCAGCGGAATGCCGACCTCGATCAGCTTCTCGGCGTCGGTGAGCGAGCCGAGCCGGGTGACCACGCCCTGCAGATCGCGGTAGGTGGCGGCGTAGGCGGCGTTGAACGGCCAGTTGCCGCAGCCCTCGTACTGGTAGTCGAAGGTGGACCGGGCGGCGTGGCAGACCTGCGGATCGGCGTAGTCCGGGTTGACCCAGGCCAGGTCCTTCGCGGACGGCTTGCGGCCCCAGTACTCGATGATCATCTGCGAGGAGGTGGGGCTGCACCACGCCTCGCCGCCGTTGTCGTACTCCGGGTACTGGCCCTTGTGGATCTCCTGCGAGTAGCGCGGTACGACGAGTTCGTGCCCCTTGGGCAGGCTCGGCGTGGAGGCGGGCACCTCGAACCGGTCGGGGACGTCCGAGCCCATCGCGCCGACCCGCCACACCGTGGGGGTGAGCGCGGTGCCGGGCTTGCGGTGGAGGGTGAGCCGCACCTGGTACTTCGCCAGCCGCAGCCCGCTCGCCGGGTCGTCGATGGAGAAGGTGTCGGTCCACACCGAGCTCTTGTCGTCGCTCTGGCCGTCCACCGAGGTGCGCCGGATGGAGGAGGCGCCGTCGTCGGAGGCCCAGCGGCCCATCACGTACCAGGGGGTCGCGGAGCCGTCGGTGTAGGTGC
Source organism: Streptomyces sp. 5-10 (assembly GCF_014712245.1). Taxonomy (NCBI): domain Bacteria; kingdom Bacillati; phylum Actinomycetota; class Actinomycetes; order Kitasatosporales; family Streptomycetaceae; genus Streptomyces; species Streptomyces sp. 5-10. The sequence continues at coordinate 38,714 of NZ_JACVYG010000067.1, read as the reverse complement.
CCTTGAGCTCGATCTGGATCCAGGTGCCGGCCGGGGTGCGGGCGTTCCAGGAGACGATGGCCTCGGTCGCGGGCACGGAGAGGGTGCGCACCGGGGAGGTCCAGGTGGCGTACTCCCAGGCGGCCTTGGTGCCGGTGTGCGGATCGGTGTAGTCCACGCTGCCCAGCGGGCGGGCGATGACGATGCAGGGGCGGGCGCCGGCCTCGGCGCGGACGCCCTTGGCGGCACCGGCCAGCCAGTCGGCGTGGCTGGTCCAGCCGTGGTACTCGGCGATCCGCTTGGCCTTCGAGCCCGCCGGGGCCGCGGCCCCGGGGGCCTCCGAGGTCCCTGTCGCCGAGGGGCGGGCCGTTCCGGCGGCAGCGGCGGCGGTCGTGGTGACGGCCGCCGCGCCCGCGACGCCGAGGGCGGCGGCGAGCACGGAGCGGCGTGGCGTGGATCCAGATCTGGTCATGCGGGGTTCCCCCAGTCGTCGTCCGGTCCAGTGGGCGGCGGGTGCGCGACAGTCGCACAACTATGGCCGCTACGAGTGGTCTCAGGCCAGTGATTCCCCCAGCGCCCGCCTCATCAATATTGGTGTGAACCAATGGAGTGAACGAGCCCGAAGGGCCGTATGGTGGTCCCCGATGCGAACTTACCGACCGGTTGGCAGCCTGGACGCGCTGGCGCGGCGCCTGCGTGCGCTGCCGCCGTCCTGCGGGCCGGTCCGGCTGGTCGCGGTGGACGGCCACGCGGGCTCGGGGAAGACCACCTTCGCCGGGCAGCTGGCCGAGGCGCTCGGCGGTGCGCCCGTGCTGCACACGGACGACTTCGCCACCCATGACGAGCTCTTCGGCTGGGCGGAGCGGCTGCACACCCACGTCCTCGCCCCGCTGGCCCGGGGCGCGGCCGCGCGCTACGCCCCGTACGACTGGGTGGAGCGCCGCTTCGCCACCGCCCGGCGGCGGCTCGACCCCGCGCCGGTCGTGCTGCTGGAGGGCGTGGGCAGCGGCCGCCGCGCGATGCGCCCGCGGCTGGCGCAGCTGTTGTGGATGGATCTGCCGGAGCGGGACTCCTGGCGGCGCGGGCAGCTGCGGGACGGTCCGGGGATGTCCGCATTCTGGGACGGGTGGCTGCCCGCCGAACGCGCGCATTTCGCCGCCGACCCGTCCCGTCCGTACGCGGGAGCCTTGGTACGGCAGCGGAAGGAGGGGTATGAGGTGCTACCGGGACCTGCGGCGACCGACGGAAACACCCCCTGGCCTCACACAGCGTGAGCCGATGCCCCGGACCGGCCCTGACGCCGCCGCCCGGGGCATGACGCGTACTCCAACTCGGCTTGACCTGGGGCCCATACAGGTCTTACGTTCTCAATGTGCGACTCGTACGAGTCGTCCCACAACGCGAAGCCCCCGGTTGTTCCCCCGTGATCGGGGGCTTCGTCCTGTCTGGCGCCGGTTTTCCGCCACTTTGCGCGGCCACTTCCTCACTCTGGGTGACGACTCGCCCCGGACCTCGTGCGCCCCTTACACGCCCCCGCGCACACCCGTCCGGCCTTGTGTGATTGCGACGAACAACAGTGCGGCACCCTCGGCCCATGCGAGTTGCGCAGGTACGATGCGAAAGGGGCAGTCGCCCCTGCGGCATCCACGGGGGCAGGGGTTGTGGGGGACGTGATGGATTTCGGCACGCAGGGTTCGCACGCCCCGGCCGACCTCGCCTGGCTGCGAGCCGTCGACGCCTACACGATGGGCGCGTACGCACAGGCCGAGGAGGAGTTCCGGGCCGCCACCCGGCTCGATCCGGGAATGGCCGACGCCTGGCTCGGACTGCACGCGCTGCGGGCCGACACGGCGGCGGCGCTGCTGCGGATGTACCGGCACCGCGACCGCTTCGGCGAGCAGCGCGCCCGGCACCGCCGCACCCTCAACTCCTGGTACTGGCTGGGCTGGTGGGTCCAGCCGGTGCTGGAGACCAGCCGGGACCTGCTGCTCGCCCACGCCTCCCACTGGCTCGACGGCCGCCATGTGCCCGAGCTGGACCGGGCGCTGGCCGGCTGCCCCCCGGTCGAGGCCGATCCGCAGGCCCGCTTCCTGCACGCCTGCCGCGCCTATCTGGTCAAGGACTGGGAGCAGCTGGTGCGCCACACCGAGCCGCTGCTGGACGATCCGTTCCTGGGCATCGAGGCCGGTCTGTTCGCCGGGATGGCGCGGGTCCGGCTGGAGATGTACAGCCAGGCCGAACCGCTGCTGGCCGCCGCCTTAATGCGCTGTCGCAGCGAACAGCCCCAGCGCAAGGAGCTGCGCTACTGGCTCGCCCGCGCGCATGAGGGCACCGGGCGCAGCGCCGCCGCGCTCCCCCTCTACCGCGCGGTGCACCGCATCGACTCCACCTTCATGGACACCTCGGCGCGGCTGGCGGCGATAGCCGAGTCCGACGGGCTGGACGAGCCCGCGGACCTCGCCGCCGTCTCGCTGGCCGGGGCCGGTGGCCAGGACGCCACGGACGGCCGGGACGCCACCGCCACCGACCCCGCCGACACGCTGTCCGACGGCCGCGACCCGCGCGCCGCGGGCGAGGGGCCCGAGGGCCCGCCGCTGATGGGCCCCGCCGTGATGGGCGCGGGCGGCACGCGCGACCGGGCCGGTCTGCCCTCCCAGCCCGGCCCCTCCGATCCGGTACTGCTGGAGAGCGCGCTGCAGGAGCTGGAGCGCATGGTCGGCCTGGAGCCGGTCAAGCGGCAGGTCCGGGCGCTGTCGGCGCAGCTCCACATGGCGCGGCTGCGCGCCGGGCAGGGCCTGCCGGTCCAGCCGCCCAAGCGGCACTTCGTCTTCTCCGGGCCCTCCGGCACCGGCAAGACCACCGTGGCCCGCATCCTCGGCCGGGTCTTCTACGCCCTCGGGCTGCTCGGCGGCGACCATCTGGTGGAGGCCGGGCGCGCCGATCTGGTCGGCGAGTACCTGGGCCAGACGGCGGTGAAGGCCAATGAGCTGATCGACTCGGCGCTCGGCGGGGTGCTCTTCGTCGACGAGGCGTACAGCCTGTCCAACTCGGGCTACAGCAAGGGCGACGCGTACGGCGACGAGGCGCTTCAGGTGCTGCTCAAGCGGGCCGAGGACAACCGCGACCGGCTGGTGGTGATCCTCGCCGGCTATCCCGAGGGCATGGACCGGCTGCTGGCCGCCAACCCCGGCCTCGGCTCGCGCTTCACCACCCGCGTCGACTTCCCCAGCTACCGCCCGCTGGAGCTCACCCGGATCGGGGAGGTGCTGGCGGCGGAGAACGGGGATGTGTGGGACGAGGAGGCCGTGGAGGAGCTGCGGAGCATCAGCGGCCATGTGGTGGACCAGGGCTGGATCGACGAGCTGGGGAACGGGCGGTTTCTGCGCACGCTGTACGAGAAGAGTTGCGCCTACCGGGATCTGCGGCTGTCGGGGTGGAGCGGGACTCCGACCCGGGATGACCTCGCCACGTTGCGGCTGCCGGATCTGATGCAGGCGTACGGGGAGGTCCTGTCGGGTCGCGGTCCGATGTACCGCGACCCGCAGGACCCGCCCCTGGGATAGGCGATAGCGCGCCGCAGGCGCAGAGCCGCAGCGCGACCGCGCCGCTCAGCCCACCATCGCCCGCTCCTCCTCCGAGGGCGCGGGCGCCGCCTCGCCCCTGGGCTCGGCCACCCGGTCCCGGGCCCCACCCCGGTGCGCGGGGTCGTGGACCTCGCCGACCAGCTTCTCCAGGACGTCCTCCAGGGCGACCAGCCCCAGCACCGTGCCCGACGCGTCGGCGACGGCCGCCAAGTGGGAGGCGGCCCGGCGCATCGCGGTGAGGGCGTCGTCCAGCGGAAGCTCCGCCCGGAGCGTCTCGATCGGATGCCAGACCCGCTGCGGCACGGCCCGCTCCGGGAACTCCAGCTCCAGGACGTCCTTCACATGCAGATAGCCCATGAAGGCGCCGCCGGGGCCGCGCACCGGGAAGCGGGAGTAGCCGGTGCGCACGGTCAGCTCCTCGATCTGCCGGGGGGTGACCGAGGGATCCACGGTGACCAGGCCCGCCGGGTCCAGGAGGACGTCGGTGACCGGGCGGCTGCCCAGCTCAAGGGCGTCCGCGAGGCGCTCCTGCTCCCCGGGGTCGAGCAGCCCGGCCTGCCGGGAGTCCTCCACCAGATGGGTCAGCTGCTCGCTGGTGAAGACGGCCTCGACCTCGTCCTTGGGCTCCACCCGGAACAGCCGCAGCACCAGCCGGGCGCACGCCCCCAGCAGCGCGGTGACCGGCCGGCACAGCCGCGCGAAGGCGACCAGCCCGGGGCCGAGCCACAGCGCGGTCTTGTCCGGCGCCGCCATGGCCAGGTTCTTCGGCACCATCTCGCCGATGACCAGGTGGAGGAAGACCACCAGGGCGAGCGCGATGGCGTAGCCGAGCGGATGGATCAGCTGCTCGGGCAGGTGGACGGCGTGGAAGACCGGCTCCAGCAGCTCGGCGACGGTCGGCTCGGCGACCGCGCCGAGGGTCAGCGAGCAGACGGTGATGCCGAACTGGGCGGCCGCCATCATCTGCGGCAGGTTCTCCAGGCCCGTCAGCACCGTACGGGCGCGCCCGGAGCCCTCGGCCGCGCGCGGCTCGATCTGGCTGCGGCGCACCGAGACCAGGGCGAACTCGGCGCCCACGAAGAAGCCGTTGGCGAGGACCAGCAGGACGGCGAAGAGAAGCTGTACCAGGCTCATCGTCCGTTCCCCTCCCCGGCCGCGGCGTGTGCGGTCATCTGCACAGGCGGCGTACCCGGCTTCGTGCGGACGATGCGCACCAGTTCCGCCCGGTGGTGGCCGACCTGCCGGACGGCCAGCTTCCAGCCGGGCAGCTCGGCGATGTCGCCGGGGGCGGGGATCCGCGCCAGCAGATCGGCCACCAGCCCGGCCACGGTCTCGTACGGCCCGTCGGGCGCGTCGAGGCCGATCCGGCGCAGGGTGTCGACGCGGCAGCCGCCGTCGGCGTCCCATACGGTGCGGCCGTCCTCGGTGAGGGTCTGCACCAGGTCGGGGGTCTCCGCGGCCTCGTCGTCGTGCTCGTCGCGCACCTCGCCGACCAGCTCCTCGACGATGTCCTCCAGGGTGACCACACCGGCCGTGCCGCCGTACTCGTCGACGACCACGGCTATCGGCTGCTCGCTGCGCAGCCGCTCCAGCAGCGGCTGGACCGGCAGCGTCTCGGGGACCAGCAGCGGGGGCTGGGCGATCCGGCTGACGGGTGTGCGCAGCCGGTCGTCGGACGGCACCGCGAGGGCGTCCTTGAGGTGCACCATCCCGATGACCTCGTCCAGCCGGTCGCGGTAGACGGGGAAGCGGGACAGCCCGGTGGCCCGGGTGAGGTTGAGCACATCCACGGCGGTCGCCGTGGAGTGCAGCGCGCTCACCCGCACCCGCGGGGTCATCACGTGCTGGGCGGTCAGCTCGCCCAGCGAGAGGGTGCGGACGAACAGATCGGCCGTGTCCTGCTCGATCGCGCCGGCCCGTGCCGAGTGGCGGGCGAGCGAGACCAGCTCACCGGGGGTGCGGGCGGAGGCCAGCTCCTCGGTGGGCTCCACGCCCAGCGCCCGCACCAGCCGGTTGGCCACGGTGTTGAGCAGGGCGATCACGGGCCGGAAGAAGCGGGCGAAGGCGTACTGCGGGCCCGCGACGAAGCGGGCGACCTGCAGCGGCCGGGAGACCGCCCAGTTCTTGGGCACCAGCTCGCCGATGACCATCTGGACGGCGGAGGCCAGCAGCATGCCGAGCACGATGGCGACACCGGACACGGCGCCGTGCGGCAGTCCGACCGCCGCCAGCGGCGCGGTCAGCAGATGGCCGAGCGCGGGCTCGGCCAGCATGCCGACGATCAGCGAGGTGATGGTGATGCCGAGCTGGGTGCCGGAGAGCTGGAAGGACAGCTCGCGCAGCGCCTCGACGACGGTACGGGCGCGCTTGTCGCCCTCGTCGGCGGCTCGCTCGGCGTCCGGCCGCTCGACGGTGACCAGGCCGAATTCGGCGGCCACGAAGAAGCCGTTGGCGAGGATCAGGACGAGTGCCGCGGACAGCAGCAGGAGGGACAGGGTGATGCTCATGCCGCCGCCTCGTGGTCGGCGGCGGCGCAGGTACTACAGGACGATCCGTCCATCTGCTGAGGGAGTCACTCCTCGGGTCGCAGGGGAGCCCGCCGGGGGCGCACGCGGGCGTGCGCGCTGGAGAGGCGGGGCGGGGCATCGTTCGGCCCCGGCAACAGAGTAAACAAGGATGGGGCGTGACGGGCAGGCCCCTCACGCCGTTGGAGTGCCGATCCGCTCGTCGGCCGGTTCGCGGGGGCCCGCCCGGCAGGGGGCGGAAGCGGACGTGAAGGGGCTGCTCAACGCCGCTGGGCGGTCCCGCCGGATGGCTCAGTCCGCGGCACGGCCCGTCCCGTGCCGCTCGGCGAGGGCGCGCAGGGCCCGCGCGTCGCTGATGGCGTGCGCCTTGGCGATGCCCGGCTGGATGCCCATCGCGGGCAGGCTGGTGCCGTCGGCGAGGTCCAGATAGACCCAGGGGTCACCGGGGCGCAGATTGACCCGGAGCACCTCCGCCCACTCCAGCCGGCGCTTGGTGGTCAGGTTGACCACCGTCACACCGCCCTCCTCGGCCACCACCTTGGGGCGGCTGAGCAGCATCAACCCGCCGAAGAACAGCAGTCCGGTGAAGATGAAGCTGGCCCGCTCCCCCGGCCCCAGCCGCTCCAGCAGCAGGGCGACGGCCGTGAGGACGACCAGGACGGCGACACCGACGGTCATCAGGACGGCACGCGTCCTGGTCGGCCGGAAGGTGACGGGCAGGGCGGGGGTGGGCGCGGCGGCGGACACGTGGTCGGCCTCTCGGCTGGGAGGGAACGGGACGGGGGCGGGGGTGGGGCGGGCCGTCAGAGGCGGCAGGCGTGGATGCCGGTGGTGAGGATGGCCCGGGCCCCCAGCTCGTAGAGCTCGTCCATAATCCGCTGGGCGTCCTTGGCGGGGACCATCGAGCGGACCGCGACCCAGCCCTCGTGGTGCAGCGGGGAGACGGTGGGCGACTCCAGGCCGGGGGTGAGCGCCACGGCGCGCTCCACCTGCTCCACCCGGATGTCGTAGTCCATCATCACGTAGCGCCGGGCCACCAGGACGCCCTGCATCCGGCGGAGGAACTGCTGGACCTTGGGGTCGTCGCTGGGGTCGCCGGTGCGGCGGATGACGACCGCCTCGGACTCCAGGATGGGCTCGCCGATGATCTCCAGCCCGGCGTTGCGCAGGGTGGTGCCGGTCTCGACCACATCCGCGATGACCTCGGCGACACCGAGCTGGATGGCGGTCTCGACGGCGCCGTCGAGGTGGACCACGGCGGCGTCCACACCGTTGTCGGCCAGGTGCTTGGTGACCAGTCCGGCGAAGGACGTGGCCACGGTCATCCCGCCGAACTCGCTGACGTCCTTGGCCGTGCCGGGACGGGTGGCGTAGCGGAAGGTGGACCCGGCGAAGCCGAGCTGCATGATCTCCTCGGCCTGGGAGCCGGAGTCCAGCAGCAGATCGCGGCCGGTGATGCCGATGTCCAGCCGGCCGGAGCCCACGTAGACGGCGATGTCACGGGGGCGGAGGAAGAAGAACTCCACCTCGTTCTCCGCGTCGACGAGGACCAGCTCCTTGCGGTCCTTGCGCTGCCGGTAGCCCGCCTCATGGAGCATCGCCGACGCAGGCTCGGACAGTGAACCCTTGTTGGGGACGGCGATGCGCAGCATGAGTGCTCTTTCCTTCGGTGGCTCGGTGGCTCGGTGGCCGGGTGGCTCGGTGGCGGGGGTGCGGGTGTTTGACGGGGGTGGTCAGAGGTGGGCGTAGACGTCGTCGAGGGTCAGCCCCTTGGCGACCATCATCACCTGAAGGTGGTACAGGAGCTGGGAGATCTCCTCGGCGGTCGCCTCGTCGCTCTCGTACTCGGCGGCCATCCACACCTCGGCGGCCTCCTCCACGACCTTCTTGCCGATGGCGTGCACACCGGAGTGGACCAGCTCGGCGGTGCGGGACGTGGCCGGGTCGGCCGTGGCGGCCTTCTGCTGGAGCTCGGTGAAAAGCTCCTCGAACGTCTTCTTGGGCATCGTGTCCGTCATCCTACTTGGGTCGTGCGACGCCCCTCAGCGCCAGGGTTCGGCGACCGAGCGCAGGGTGGTGGCGGTGGCGACGGCCGCGGTGACCGCCTCGTGGCCCTTGTCCTCGCTGGAGCCCGCGAGCCCGGCCCGGTCCAGGGCCTGCTCCTCGGTGTCGCAGGTCAGCACGCCGAAGCCGATGGGCACGCCGGTGTCCACGCTGACCTGGGTCAGCCCCTGGGTGACGCCCTGGCACACATAGTCGAAGTGCGGGGTGCCGCCGCGGATGACGACGCCCAGGGCCACGATCGCGTCATAGCCGCGGCCCGCGAGCACCTTCGCGACGACCGGCAGTTCGAAGCTGCCCGGCACCCGCAGCACGGTGGGCTCGTCGATGCCGAGCTCGCCCAGCGCGCGCAGGGCGCCGTCGAGCAGCCCGTCCATCACCTTCTCGTGCCACTGTGCGGCGATGACGGCGACGCGCAGGTCCCCGCAGTTCTTCACGGACAGTTCGGGGGCGCCCTTACCGCTCACGTCTCTCCTCGTGTTCCTGGTTTTCCGGTGTTTCTGTGGTGGTGCGTGGATGTGCGTTGGTGCGGCGGCTGGTTCTCCGTGGCTACTGGTTGCCGCAGGCCGATATGGGCTCGGCGCGGTCGCCGTCCAGCCAGGGCAGGTCATGCCCCATCCGGTCCCGCTTGGTGCGGAGGTAGCGGAGGTTGTGCTCCCCGGCCTGGACGGGCATCGGCTCCCGGCCGGTGACCCGCAGCCCGTGCCGGACCAGCGCCGTGGTCTTCTCGGGGTTGTTGGTCATCAGCCGCAGCGAGTGCACGCCGAGGTCGGCGAGGATCTCCGCGCCTGCGGCGTAGTCCCGCGCGTCGGCGGGCAGGCCGAGCTCCAGATTGGCGTCCAGGGTGTCCCGGCCCAGCTCCTGGAGCTCGTACGCGCGCAGCTTGGACAGCAGTCCGATCCCGCGCCCCTCATGGCCGCGCAGATACAGGACGATGCCCCGGCCCTCGGCGGTGACCCGCTCCAGCGCGGCGTGCAGCTGGGGGCCGCAGTCGCAGCGCAGCGAGTGGAAGACGTCTCCGGTGAGGCATTCGGAGTGGACGCGGACGAGCACGTCTTCGCCGTCCCGGATGTCGCCCTGGACCAGCGCGATGTGCTCGACGCCGTCGGCCGCGCGGTAGCCGTACGCCCGGAAGTCGCCGAAGGCGGTGGGCAGCCGGGTCTCGGCCTCGCGCCGCACAAGCGGCTCGGCGGGCTTGCGGTACGCGATCAGGTCGGCGATGGAGACGATCGCCAGGTCGTGCTTGTGGGCGAAGGCCACCAGGTCGGGCAGGCGCAGCATGGCACCGTCCTCCCCCGCGATCTCGCAGATCACGGCCGCCGGGCGCAGTCCGGCCAGCCGGGCGAGGTCGACCCCGGCCTCCGTGTGGCCGTCGCGCTCGAGCACCCCGCCCGGGCGGGCGCGCAGCGGGAAGATGTGGCCGGGACGGACGAGGTCGCCGGGGGTGGTGTCCGGGTCGGCCAGCAGCCGCAGGGTGGTGGCCCGGTCGGCGGCGGAGATACCGGTGCTGACGCCGTGTTCGGCGGTGGCGTCGACCGAGACGGTGAAGGCGGTCCGCATGGACTCGGTGTTCTCCTCGACCATCTGCGGAAGCCGCAGCCGGTCGAGGTCGGTGGCCTCCATGGGCGCGCAGATGAGCCCCCGGCACTCGTTCATCATGAAGGCGACGATCTCGGGGCTGATCGTCTCGGCGGCGGCGACGAGGTCGCCCTCGTTCTCCCGGTCCTCGTCGTCCACGACGACCACGGGGCGGCCCGCGGCGATGTCGGCGATGGCGCGCTCGATGGGGTCCAGCGCCAGTTCGTCGGGCCAGTGCGCGGCTCGCAGGGAGGCGGCCTGGCCGCTCGGGTGCGGGTCGGTCACCGCGTATGCCTCACTCATGATGTGGCCTCCTTGTCCTGCGTGCCGTTGTCCCGTCCGAGCAGCCGCTCGACGTATTTGGCGAGTACGTCCACCTCGAGGTTGACCGGGTCCCCGGCCTGCTTGACCCCGAGCGTGGTGAGCGCGAGGGTCGTCGGGATGAGGCTGACCGTGAAGTAGTCGGGGCCCGCGTCCACCACGGTGAGGCTGATGCCGTCCACCGTGATGGAGCCCTTCTCGACGACGTAGCGGCTGAGTTCGGCGGGCAGCGAGATCTTCACGACCTCCCAGTGCTCGGAGAGCTTGCGGTCCACGATGACGCCGGTGCCGTCCACGTGGCCCTGCACGATGTGGCCGCCGAGCCGCCCGCCCAGCGCCATCGGGCGCTCCAGGTTGACCCGGGAGCCGATGTCGAGCGCGCCGAGGCTGGAGCGGTTCAGGGTCTCGGCCATGACGTCGGCGCTGAACCGGGTGGACTCACCGTCCTCGATGATGTCGACGACGGTGAGACAGACGCCGTTGACGGCGATGGAGTCGCCGTGCTTCGCCCCTTCGGTGACGACGGGGCCGCGCACCTGGAAGCGGGACGCGTCGCCCAGGTGCTCGATGGCGACGATCTCACCCAGTTCTTCGACAATTCCGGTGAACACTTCAGTTCTCCTCGGCGAGGGGGGCGGGGGCGACGGGAACAGGAACGGGGTCGGTGGGGACGGGGATCGCGGTGACGGGGACGGCGGTGACGCGCAGATCGGGACCGAGCCGGGTCACATCGGCCGTCTCGAGGCGCAACGCCTGCGCGATGGTGGTGATTCCGGCGTCGGCGAGGGCGGCGGGGCCCGCGCCGAGCAGAACGGGGGCGAGATAGCCGACGATCTTGTCGACGGCGCCCGCGGCGAGGAACGCCCCGGCGAGGGTGGGCCCGCCCTCCAGCAGGACGGAGCGCACCCCACGGCGGTGCAGCTCGGCCAGGAGCGCGGGGATCCGGAGGCCGGTTTCCGCGCGCGGCAGCCTTACGGTCTCCACGCCCGGCCGCCGGGGCAGGTGCGCGACGCCCGCGTCCTCGGCGACGGCGATCAGCGTGGGCGCGGCGTCGTCCAGCACCCGGGCGCCGGGCTTGATGGTGGCGCCCGTGTCCACGACGACCCGCAGCGGCTGGGTGGCGCCCTCCCGGTCCCGTACGGCCAGGTGGGGGTCGTCGGCGCGCAGGGTGCCGGAGCCGACCACGACGGCGTCGGCCTCCGCGCGCAGCCGGTGCACATCGGCACGGGACTCGGCGGAGGTGATCCAGCGGCTGGTGCCGTCGGCGGCGGCGCTGCGGCCGTCCAGGGTCGCGGCGAACTTCCACAGCACGAAGGGGCGGCCGCGGCGCATCGCGGTCAGCCAGGGCGCGTTGACCGCCTCGGCCTCCTCGGCCAGCAGCCCGGCCTCGACCTCGACCCCGGCGGCGGCCAGGGTCGCGGCGCCGCCCGTGGCCTGGGCGGTGGGGTCGGCGACGGCGTAGTGGACGCGGGCGATCCCGGCGGCGATCAGGGCCTGCGAGCAGGGGCCGGTGCGGCCGGTGTGGTCGCAGGGTTCGAGGGTGACGACGGCGGTGCCGCCGCGGGCCCGCTCCCCCGCCGCGCGCAGCGCGTGGACCTCGGCGTGCGGACCGCCGGCCCGCTGGTGCCAGCCCTCGCCGACGACGCGGCCACCGGCGTCGAGGACGACGCAGCCGACGACGGGGTTGGGGCTGGTGTGGCCGAGGCCTCGTGCGGCGAGCGCGACGGCATGGCGCATCGCTTGGGCTTCGGCTGCGGTGGCCACCGGGTCCTCCTGCCTCTTCGGGCACGGACTCCGGGGCTGTCGAGATGACACGGAAGCGGGAACGCCGCCGCCAGCACGCCGGGTTCGGCAAGGGTTCGCATCCCGCTTGATCCCGCTTGTGCGAGGGCGAACCGCCGAGGCGGCGCACCGGTGATGTCGCTACCGCCGCGCACTGCCTCCCATCCGGACTTTCACCGTCGGTCCAGGAATTTCACCTGGTCAACCGGCCGCTGGCGGCGGACGGGTCGCGGACTGTAACCGCCGGTTCGGATTTTCACCGACCCCGGAGTGCGCTGACGTCACTGGTACGGGCCCAGTGTGCCATGGCCATCGACGCAGGTGGGAGGCAACCCCCATGTGGCCTCCCTCACCCACCCGCCCCCGGGGCCTCCCTCGGCCACCCGACCCCGGGACTCCCCCGCCCCGACCCCGGAACGAACCGCCCCGGGAGGCGAACCCGCCCGGAAGGGGGCCCACCGCGCCCCGGGCCGTATCCCCACCCGGGTCGGGAACGGTTTCCCCGCCCGGGCCCCGGAGCGGATTCCCCACCCCGCCCCTTCCCGAACCGGGGGCCCAGCCCCCGGCCCCCGATCCCCGACCCCCGGCGGCCCAGTGTCCGCATCCGCAGATCCACTTGCACAACGGACCCTGCCCCGGACCCCGTTCGGGAGTGGCCTCGGTCGTCACCGCCGCAACGGCAGCCGCTACCGGTGACACCACACGGTCACGTCACCGCCCCGCGCCGCGCGACCGGGCCCAGGCTTATCGGCCCCGGCCCGGCAAAGAACACCCACCCAGCCACCCGCAAGGCGCGGCACCTCGGCAGAACTCCACGGCATGAAGCCCGCACCTGAGCGGGGACCCGNCCACGGCATGAAGCCCGCACCTGAGCGGGGACCCGGGGGCCCGGGGGCCCGCCCCCGGATCGGGAAGGAACGGGGCGGGGAGAAAGACGGTCCCGTTAGCGGCAGCCCGGGGGCCGTCGCAACCACTGGCCCTGGGCCCACCCCGACCCCTAGGTCCCAGCCAGGTGCCACCGCGCAGAGGCCGCACCCGGGCGGGGGCTGGGGGCCTGGCCCCGGATCGGGAAGGAGCGGGGCGGAGAAAAAGACGACCCCGCCAGCGGCAGCCCGGGGGCGTCGTAACCGCTGGCCGTGGGCCCGGCCCGGCCCCCTCGGGCCCGGCCAGGGGCCATCGCACGGAGACCGCCACCGAGCGGGGCCCGGGGGCCCGCCCCCGGATCGGGAAGGAGCGGGGCGGGGAGAGATGCCCGTCAGCCCTGGGCGATGCTGTCGAGTTGTTCGACCGCCGGCCGCAGGGCCCACAGGTCGCCGCCGGGCGGGGTCTGGAGCTTGGGCAGCGCCGCGCGAGCCTTGCGGTCACCCGCGTCGGCCGCCGCGTGGACGATGTCGCTCGCCGCGTAGGCGCGGAAGTCGAGCTCCGGGTACGGCCAGGGCGCGGCGCCCGTGGCCGCCGGGAGCAGGAGGTCGACCGCCTTGAAGAGGTTCCCGCCACCGGGCCCGGTGTAATTCCACAGGTCCACCCCGAGGTGCTTGCCGATGGCGGCCATCCGGGTGTACGCGACCAGGTTGAAGGTCGAGTAGTGGAAGCTCCGGGTCCGCTCGAGCTCCTGCGGCTGCGTGCCGTCGGCCGCGATCTGGGTGTCGATGCGCTTGGTGCGGGCGTCGAGGAGCACCTGGCGGGCGCGGTCCCGGTCGCCCACGGCGGTGGCGATGGCGGCGACCTGCATGTCGTAGAAGGTGCCGTGGTTGTTCTCTGCGGCGCCCTCCTCCTTGCCGAAGTCGCTGTTCACCAGCCAGTCCAGGAACTGCTTGTTCCAGGTGCGGAAGCCCGCGTGGTCGCTCTTGGACCAGCCGGGAGCGCCGGTGTCGAGGAGCGCGGCGGCGTCGAGGAGGCTGGTGAAGGCCTGGGAGAAGTCGATGATCCCGATCGAGCGGCCGTCGTACTTGCAGGGGATGAACTGCGCGTGGTTCAGGTTCGGGTTCATCCGGGTCGCCGGGGTGACGAACCAGGTGCGCAGGATGTCCGCGGCGTGCTCGGCGTAGGCCCGCTTACCGGTGTAGTACCAGGCCAGCGAGAGCTCGTAGGCGGACTCGAAGACCTTCCCGACCTCGGGACGGTCCGTCATCTTGTCCACGTCGGGGTTCCGTTGGCCATCCTTCTGAACGTAGGGACAGCCGTACGGATTGTCCTCGGTCTTGGGCCGGCTGGGCCACCAGTAGGGGGCCTGGCTGAAGTAGTCGTGTTTGTCGCCGCTGGGCGGCACCTGGTCCTTGTCGGTGACCGTCCAGGGGCCCTGCTTCATCCACTGGTCGGCCTGGGTGGTCAGATCGCGTACGGTCCGCCGCAGATTTCGGTCTCCCAGCTGCAGTTTCAGCTTGGTGAGGGACAGTCGGGGCCCGTCGAGCACCACCGTACGGGGCGCCGGGCCGGAAGGCCGGACGCGCTCGGCGCCCTGCGCGGAAGGGGCGGCGGGGATCGCCAGGACGGCCAGGAGGGCGGAGGCGGCGATGACCGCCCGGGCGATCCGCCCGCGTCCCGCTGGAGGTGCACCCATCGAGCACTCCAATCAGATAGCTGAACGCTATTCAGAATTGAGATCGGGCTCAGAGTAAGGCGGCTCCATGGGCACGACAAGAGATCGCACAGGAATCCGCTCACCCCACGGATTCGGCGGGTGCACGGCCTACGGGGCGCCGAACAGCTCGTTCTGCGTCGCGTCCAGCGCCGTCAGCACGGCGCCCCGCAGCACCCCGCCACCGCCCACCACCCCCGCCCGCACCCGCGTCCGCAGCGGCGACAGCCGGGCCACATGCTCCTCCACCCGCCGGGCGAGCCCCTCGCCCCCGGCCCGGCCGACCTCGCCGCCGAGCACCGCGCACCCCGGGTCGAGCACCGCGCAGATCGCGGCGACGCCCAGCGCGATACGGGCCGCCAGCGCGTCCAGGAAGGTCTCGCCCCGCTCCCCCGCCTCCAGGGCCGCGCGGATCACCGCCTCCGCCGCGCCGGAGTCCTCCGCCCCCTCCCCACGCGAGCCGCCCGCCGCGGCCTCCAGACCGTGCTCCTGGGCGAGTTCACAGACCGCGGCGCTGCTCACCAGGGAGTGGAACCCGCCGTCGCAGCCGGTGGCGGAGGGCAGCCCCACGGTGCCCGGCACCGGCAGGAAGCCGATCTCCCCGGTGCCGCCGGACGCTCCGCGCCGCAGCACCCGGTCCAGCACCACGGCCGCGCCGATGCCGTGGCCGAGCCACAGCAGCACGAAGGTGTCGCGGTCGCGCACCGCGCCCAGCCGCTGTTCGGCGACGGCCGCGAGATTGACCTCGTTCTCCAGCAGCACCGGCGCCGCGAGGCCGTCGTGCAGCGCGGTGGCCAGCTCACGGTGCCAGGAGGGCAGCCCGCCAGTCGAGTTGAGCTCCCCGGTGGCGGGGTCGATGAGACCGGGCACCCCGATGCCGATGTGGTGCAGCCGCGCCGCCCCCGCCCGCTCGGCGGCCCGCTCCACCAGGGCCACCACGGCCGCCACGGTGTGCGCCGGATCCCCGTCCGGGGCCACCGGAAGCGACTCCTCGGCCACGGTCCGGCCCAGCAGATCGGCCACACAGACGGCGACGCCATCCGTACGGACGTCGACCCCGGCCACATGCGCGCTGTCGGCGACGATCCCGTACACCCGGGCGTTGGGCCCCCGGCGCTCCGCCCCCGACTCCCCCACGACCGCCACAAGACCGGTCTGCCGCAGCCGCTCGACCAGGTCCGCGATGGTGGGACGGGACAGCCCGGTCAGCGACTTGAGCTCCCCCGCGGTCAACGGCCCCTTGTCCTTGAGCAGGTGCAGGGCGAGGCGGTCGTTGATGGCCCGCGCCGTACTCGGAGAGGCGGTGCGGCCCGCCACGGACACGCTCGTCGAGGTCATGCCGGGATCCTTCCAGAAGGCCGGGGAAAAAGCCTATCTATCAGGGAGCCTTCCTGATAGTTTCCGGTGGGCCACGGCACGGGCCGGGCGCAAGCACGCACGGGTACGGGCACCAGCACGGGAACAAGTACGGGCACGAGTACGGGCACGGGTACGGGTACGAGCGGGTCGGCGCTACGGGGAGGGTGCGACAAGCATGGGCAGGCTCAAGGAGTCCGGGGCGTTTGAGATGCGCCCGGTACGGCGGGCACGAATCGCCGTGGCGGCGGTGTTCGCCGTGCACGGCGCGGTGACCGGCAACTTCGCCACCCGTATCCCCTGGATCCAGGAGCGGCTGGACCTGAGCGCCGGTCAACTCGGCCTCGCGCTCGCCTTCCCCGCCATCGGGGCCTCGGTCGCGATGCCCCTGGCCGGGCGGATCAGCCACCGCTTCGGCGCCCGCGCGGCGCTGCGCGGACTGCTCGCCCTGTGGACCGCCTGGCTGGTGATGCCCCCGCTCGCGCCCGGGCTGGTCTGGCTGTGCGGTGTGCTGCTCATCTTCGGCGCGACCGCCGGGATGTCCGACGTCGCCATGAACGCCCTCGGTGTGGAGGTCGAGAACCGCCTCGGCCGTTCGATCATGTCCGGGCTGCACGGCATGTGGAGCGTCGGCGCGCTCACCGGCTCGGCGGCGGGCACGGTCGCCGCGCACGCCGAGGCCGATGCCCGGCTCCATCTCGCCATCGCCGCCGGGGTCCTCACGGTGCTCGGCGCGGTGGCCTGCCACTGGGTCCTGGACCTGCGCAGCGCCCCCGAGGAGCACCCACCGCCCCGCTTCGCCCTGCCGCCCCGCTCCGCGCTGATCATCGGGGCGGTGGGATTCTGCGCGGTCTTCGCGGAGGGGGCGAGCCTGGACTGGTCGGCGGTCTATCTGCGCGACGTCCTGGACACCTCCCCCGGTGTCGCCGCCGCCTGCACCACCGCCTTCTCCTGCACGATGGCCGGCGCCCGGCTCGTCGGGGACGCGGTGGTGGGCCGCTTCGGGCCGGTGCGGACCGTACGCACGGGCGGCGTCCTCGCCACCGCCGGGGGCCTCCTCGTGGTCACCGCCTCCGGGCCCGTCCTCGCCATCGCCGGATTCGGCCTCATCGGCCTGGGCATCGCGGTCGTGGTGCCGCTGGCCTTCGCCGCCGCCGGGCGCAGCGGCCCGGCCCCGAGCCAGGCCATCGCGGGCGTCGCCACGATCACCTACACCTCGGGGCTGGTCGCTCCGGCGGCGATGGGTTCGATCGCGGATCTGACCTCGCTGACGATCTCGTTCTGCCTGGTCACGGCGTTGGCGCTGGGGCTGGTGGCGGGGGCCGGGGTGCTGCGGACCCCGGCGGGGACAGATACCACGGGTTCCGCCCCGCAGCCCGACCCGTCGACGTCCCGGACCACGCTCTCCTGACGCGTCACGGGGTGGGCCGCCGGGGCGGTGCACCGGCTCCGGCACCGCCACCCTCTGGCTCCGGCACCGTCCCGGCTCCGGCACCGCCACCCTCTGGCTCCGGCACCGTCCCGGCTCCGGCACCGCCATCGTTCGGCGAGCGCCGAAAGGATCCGGCCGTACGGTCGGTGATATGAGCGATACGAGCGATGGCCCGGCCCCCGACCGTCACACCGCCTTCCGCCGGCTGCACCACGGCGACCGGCCCCTGCTGCTGCCCAACGCATGGGACCACGCCTCCGCCGCCGCCCTCGTCCGGCGCGGCTTCGCCGCCATCGGCACCACCAGCCTCGGTGTGGCCGCGGCGGCCGGACTGCCGGACGCGACCGGCGCCGCCCGCGAGGGAACCCTCGCCCTCGCCCGGGGCATCGCCCGGCTCCCGGCGCTGGTGACCGTCGACATCGAGGGCGGGTTCGGCGACCGGCCCGAGGAGGTCGCGGCGGTCGCGGCCGAGCTGGACCGGGCCGGGGTGGTCGGCGTGAACATCGAGGACGGACGCCCCGACGGCACCCTCGCCCCGCTGGACCACCAGACCGCGGTGATCGCGGCCGTCAAGGAGCGGGTGCCCCGGCTGTTCGTGAACGCCCGGACCGACACCCACTGGCTCGCCGCGATCGGTGGCGGCACCCCGCCCTCGCTGTCCACCGCCGCCGAGCGCATCGAGGCGTACGTACGGGCGGGCGCGGACGGGATCTTCGTGCCCGCGCTCACCGATGAGCAGGACATCGGCGCACTGGCCGGCGACCTCGGCGAGATCCCGCTGAACATCCTCTTCACGCCCGGCCGCCACACCTATGGGCGGCTGGCCGAGCTCGGGGTGCGGCGGATCAGCTGCGGTTCGCTGCTCTTCCGGGCCGCCCTGGACCACGCCGTCGAGCTGGCCTGGTCGATCGGCCACCCCGGCGCCCGCGGCCAAGCCGATCAAGCGGCCGGCCTGCCCAGCTACACCGAGGCGCAGTCACTGGCCGACGATTTCACCAACGAGGTCACCGGGGCCGATCCCACATAGCCGCAAGGCGCACATTTTCGGCCAACTAACATTGCTGCGCATCCCCCGTAGCGATGAAGTGGAGCAGTCATGGGCCTCGGCGTGGGCTGGACCCTGCACGGCGATGGGCGCACCCCCGCCCCCGGTGCCGTCGTCAAGCCGGATGAGCGGCTGTCGTGGCCGCGGACGGTGGGGCTCGGCGCGCAGCACGTCGTGGCCATGTTCGGGGCCAGCTTCGTCGCTCCGAGAGTGCATCATTAGATCGGCCAAGCGCCCTGAACTGGTGGTTTGCGCCACAAGAGGGACGGATGCGAGATGCATGCACGTACCTTTGGAAGGCGTGAGCACCATGGTCCCCGCCCCTGCACCTATGCGGCTTCGGCCGACCGTCGAGGACAACGTCCCGGACGCCTTCAAGCGTCCTAAGCGCGGCGTCATCTACGTTCGCGTATCCGTTGCACGACAGGACATGATCAGTCCCGAGCTTCAGGTCGGGCACGCTCAGCAGCTGGCAGATGCCAACAACATCGACGTCATCCTCAAGCCGATCATGGACCTGGGCGAGTCCGGTCGAGCCTTCGAGGAACGCAAGATCGAGGACATCAAGCAGATGGCTCGCAACCGCGAGTTCGATGTCTTGATCCTCTGGATCTGGTCGCGCTTCGGGCGCAACCTCAAGGAATCCCTTCAGCACCTAAGTGTTGTCCCGCAATCGGGGCAGCGGGCTTGGCGCGTATTACTCGCCTGTTGCCCCATCGATGAGCTCTCGGGCGACGTCGAGCTGGCCGACGTGGCGGGCGTACTCCTGGAGCAGGTGGAAGAGGATCCGTCCGAGGGAGGGAGCCTGGTCGGGTGTTCGGAAGCGACCGCCGAGGCTCGCCTTGTCGGCCAGGTCGGCAGCCGCGGCCAGCGAGGTCGACGTGGTCACTTCGCTGCGATAGGCGGCCATGATCTCAGCGGTAGGTGTCCCGACAGGGATTATCCATTCGGCCTCATCGCCCCCAGGCGGGTATGCGAGGACGTCTTCGGCAGCGAATCCCCAGCGCATCCAACGGCGTTCGACCCAGCTCAGGTGCTGGACCAGGCCGAGCGGTGACCAGCCCAGCGGCTGCACGGGCGTCCGGAGCTGGGCGTCGGACAGCCCGGAGAGCTTCCGCATCAAGGCTTCGCGATACCACGCAAGGTAACCGATGAGGAGGTCACGGGCATCGGAGACGTTGACGCCGGGCCCGTCAAGGAGCGCGGGGACCTGCCGCGGAGACTGCTGCATCCTTCGAAGGTAGCGTGGCACCCCCCGATCCAACGTGCTGCGTTGAACCCAACGATCAAGACTCCGGGCCGCTGGCATGATCTTGGAATGGCAGCAGTGATCACCGCTTCGGAGCCGTCGTGGATAGCCCCGTTCACCGGGCTGAGCCCGCGCCAGTTCGGCAAGCTGATCACCGCGCTCCGGCGTGAGGGAGCGGACCCGGTGCGCAAGGGCCGACCGTGGAGCCTGCCGCTGAAGACCGCCTACTCCTGGTCGCCGCCTATTGGCGGACGAACCTCACGCTGCGACAGTTGGCCCCGCTCTTCGGCGTCTCGAAGTCGGCCGCGGACCGCATCATCGACCACCTCGGGCCGCAACTCGCGCTCCAGCAGCGCAAGCGGTTCCGCAGGGACACGGTGCTGATCGCGGACGGCACCCTGGTCCCCACCCGCGACCACGCCATCGCCGAGCAGTCGAAGAACTATCGGTACTCCACCAACCACCAGGTCGTCATCGACGCCGACACCCGGCTCGTCGTCGCAGCCGGCCGGCCGGTCACAGGCAACCGCAACGACGGCAAGGCGTGGGAACTGTCCGGCGCCAAGGACGCCGTCGGCAACACCACGGTGATCGCAGACGGCGGCTACCGGGGCACCGGCCTGGTCATCCCACACCGCCGCGAGCGCGGACAGGTGGAGCTCCCGGCTTGGAAAGAGGAGCACAACGCCTCACACCGTAAGGTCCGCGCCCGCGTCGAGCACGTCTTCGCCCGGATGAAGACATGGAAGATCCTCCGCGACTGCCGTCTGAAAGGAGACGGCGTGCACCACGCCATGCTCGGCATCGCTCGCCTGCACAACCTCACCCTGGCCGAGTGAGGGAGAAACGACCAGGTCACCCAGCACGCCGCAGATCATTTACGGGACATCCCGTAGGTGGCGTTCTCGGCGAGCTCGTTGCCAGCAGGTCAATCACCCGGCCGAGTGAGGTCATCCTGCTCGAATGACCCCGGAGGCCGACGAGCCCACCACGACGGGCGAACCGCCGCCGTAGGGAACATTTGTTCGCCAGATACCCGTAACGGTGTCCTGTTCGGCCCCGTTATTAGAGCACCAGTACCTCAGACGCGCCCATCCGGAGGACGCCGTGGCCCCCAGTTCTGTTCCAGCGCCTGCCCTTGCCTTAATCGAACAACATCGTTCCGGCGGGCTGACCACCGCACTGATGCGGCGCCGTGTTGACGCTGCCGCAGGCGGCACCTTCCAGCCGGAGGCGGGCTGGATGAGTGGTGACGCAAGCCAAAGGAGCCACGCCGCGTCGGCACCCTCCGCCATCGGCTGCGGCCCACAACCGGCCTTGGCTGCCGCCCTACCGGCCCGCACCGAGTGGTCCGTGCTGCCGCTCTCCCCGCTGCGGCGGCGCGGCCAACAGCTTCCTTCAGCGGAGCGGTGGTGGGGTGCGTCTGCCGGTGCCCAGGTTCTGGTCATCGCCCAGCCCGCTGCAGGGCTGGGGCAGGGGCGGTGCGCATGAAGCCGCAGAGGAAGCCGGGAGAGACGGCGAGCGGGATCTCGGACGCGGAGCAGGAGCTGTTCGGGGGTCGGCTGCGCTGGGATCAGTCCTTCGTGCACCACCAAGGCGCGCTGACCCGCCTGGGGTTCGGGAAGATGGCTGCCGCACTTCCGCGCATGGTCGGGATGGTGTTACGCACCGGATGGGAAGCGGACTGGCGGGCCCTGGCCGGTGTCGTTGTGGCCCAGGCCGGAGAGGGCGTGATGGCCGCGTGGGGCCTGCTGGCGGTCAACGACATCCTCACCCGGCTGTTCGCCGCCGGTCCGACCGCGGACAGGCTCCGCGAGGCGCTGCCCTCCCTGATGGTGTTGGCGGCGGTGTCGGTGGGGGCGGCGTTGCTGGCGGCGTGGTCGACGGCGATGTCCGGTCGGCTGGAGCCACAGGTCGAGCGGGCCATCTCCGCCCGGTACTACCGGGCCGTCACCCGGGTGGAAGTCGAGGCGACCGAGCGGCCCGAGATCCAACGCGTCTTGGAGGCGGGGAAGTTCGGCACCGACTCGGCACGCAACATGCTCAGACTGTCGGTGGGCGTGGGAAACGTGTTGATCAGCCTGGTGGCGGCGGCCATCGTGCTGGCCTCCCTCCACTGGGCGTTGCTTCCGATGCTGTTGGCGATCGCCCTGCCAAGGGGGTGGGGGGCAGTGCGCTCGGCGCGGCGCGAGTACATCTCACGGCTGAACTGGGTGGATCACCGGCGCGCTGTGGCCTCGCTGCTGGCGTATCTGACCAGGCCCCATGCCGCAGGTGAGATCCGCGCACACGCGGCCGGGGTGAAGCTGCTGCGCGGCTATGAGGAGATGTCGCGGCAGATGGAGGCCGAGCAGCGGCGTCTGGCGCGGGCGCAGGCGCACACCGACCTGGTCGCCGGCGGTTTCTCCGGTCTGGCGTCCCTGGGCTGTTATGGGGTGTTGTGGTGGCTGTTGACCAGTGGTGGGCTGCCGCTGGCGGTCGGCGGCACCGCGGTGGTGGCCATCCGTAATTCCACCGCGCGGCTCACCTCTTTGGTCCAGCAGGTCAACCGCCTCTACGAGGAGATGCTGTTCCTCACCGACACCCAGAACGCCACCGAGCTGGCTGCGAAGCACGCCATCCCGCAGACAGGCGTGCCACTGCCCTCCCCCGTGCAGGCCATCCACGTGGAGGACGTGTCTTTCACCTACCCCGGGGCCTCGTCCCCCTCGCTGAAGGGGGTGAGCCTGTCGGTGCGGCGGGGTGAGGTGACCGCGCTGGTCGGTGCGAACGGCTCGGGCAAGACGACCATGACCCGGATCCTCGCGGGCCTGTTGCTGCCCACCAGCGGGAACGTGTGGTGGGAAGGAGCGAGCGGCGAGCGGGTCGAGATCCGCGAGGCCGACCGCGCGGAGGTGTTCGCGGCCGTCGGACTGCTCGCGCAGGATTTCCCGCGCTGGGAGATGACAGCCGCCACGAACGTGGCCATCGGCGCCGGTGACCGTCCCCGGGACATGAACCGGGTCAAGGAGGCTGCCAAGGCGGCCGACGTGCACGCGCTGATCGAGGGGCTGCCGCACCAGTGGGATTCGATCGTCTTCAAGGGATACGAGCGGGGCGTCCAGCTCTCCGGTGGGCAGTGGCAGAAGCTGGGCACCGCGCGCAGCAGGTACCGGAGCGCGCCGTTTTTCCTGGTCGATGAGCCCACCTCGGCGCTGGATCCGCATGCGGAAATCGCCGCATTCGAGCGGCTGTGGAGCCTGGCCGAGGACGGTAACGCGATCGTCCTGGTCACCCACCGTCTCGCCGCGACCGCGAAGGCCGACCGCATCTACGTCCTCGACCAGGGGCTCATCGTCGAAGAGGGCACCCACGACCAGCTCATGGCCCGCGGGGACGGTCTGTACCGGGAGATGTTCCAGGCCCAGGCCGCCCAGTACGGGCTGGCCTCACCATCGACAGGCGACCTCCCCGCACCGCGCCGCAGCGCCGAGCCTCAGCACAGGCAGGCCCGGTGAAGCCCGCCCGCTTCCTAACTCCCCTGCTCTGTGGACTCCGAGGTGACGACATGCCGCCCAGCCGCTCCCACATCCACAGCACCATCGAGGCGTACCTCGCCCGCCATCCGGGCGAGCGCGCCGGACTCGGCACCCTCCTCGCGGCTCTCGGCCGCCCCGCCGACCCGGCCAGCCGCACTGCCCTTCCCGGTCATATCACCTGCAGTGCCATCGTGATCGACGACACTGGCCGTGTCCTGCACATTCACCACCGGGCCGGCGGCAAGGTTCTCACCCCCAGTGGCCACAACGAGCCCGGTGACAACACGCTCGCAGCGGCGGCCCTGCGTGCGCTGCACGAGGAGGCAGGCATTCCGCCCGGCGCGGTGGCCCCTTGGCCGGGGCTGGGCGGCCTGCCCCTCGACATCGGCGTACTCGAGATCGATGCCCACCCGGCCACGAGCACGCTGGCCCACCACCACTACGACCTGCGCTTCTGCTTCCGACTCCGCCACGTCGATGCGGCCATCGCTCTTCAGGCCGAAGCTGTCTGCGAACGGGAGTGGCGTCCCATCGACCGCGTCGCCGCGCCGACGCTGCGCGACAAACTCCTCAAGCTCGGCACGGCGGCGCCCGCGGGCGAGCCGGTGAACGCCTCGGCGCTGATCTACAACGACCAGGGCCAGTACCTGCTGCATCTGCGCGACCATCTGCCAGGCGTCATCTGGGAGCCAGGAGCGTGGTCGCTCCTCGGTGGTGGCCGCGAACCGCAGGACCGGACGCTGGAGGAGACCGTCCGGCGGGAGCTGAGGGAAGAGGCGGGTCTCCATGTCCCCGTCCTGCGGCCGTTCGCCGTCGAGGAGGCGCGAGGGAGCGACGGCACCACCATCCCCATCGCCGTCTACGCGGGCCGGTGGAACGGAAATCCCGCCGACCTCACGCTCACCGAAGGGGTGATGCTGCACTGGTTCGCCCCAGACGTCCTCCCTCGCCTCCGGATCAGCTCCTCCACTCGCGACCTGGTGTACCGCCACGCCGCGAGCGGGCCCGAGGGCGACCACGAGGCCGTCCGCTCCGATACGCCGCGGGAGGCCGAGCCCCCCGGCTCGTGCCGGCCGCCGGCATCACCTCCGGCGGCGGCGCCGAGCGGGACCGTGCTGAACGTCGTCGGCGTCCACCTCTATCTGGAAGACTCCGACAGCAGGGTGCTGCTGGGCCTGCGTCACCCCGACTCGGCCTACGCCGCTTCGATGTACCACTTCCTGGCAGGACACTGCGAGCAGGAAGCCGCCCTGGCCTGTCTCGTCCGCGAAGCGCAGGAAGAGGCCGGCCTGCGGATCGAGCCCGGCGACGTCGAACTCGCACACGTCGTCCACCTCGTCGACACCCCCGGCGACCGGCCCCGGATGCAGCTCGTGTTCCGGGCCCGCCACTGGGAGGGCACCCCAGAGGTCCGGGAGCCCGACAAGTGCACCAGCTGGAGCTTCTGGCATCCCGACGAGCTCCCAGTACAGACCGTGGCCTACACCCGGGCAGCCATCGAGGGCATCCGCGCACAGCGCCTCTACACGGAGATGGGCTGGGCATGACCCCTGAAAAGACCACCCACGCCCGCCACACGGGCACGCAGGAGGGCTCATCACCCCGGCAGGGCCCGGACCCGGCCGACCGGGACAAGCAGCTCAAGACCAGCGCCGGGAGACAAAGCGGCGGCCACACGGTCGGCGATGGTCGCCCGGCTGAAGGCGGACGGCGACCTCGGCCTCGGCCCGGTACACGAGGCCCTGCTCGCGCTGGAGCGTGAGGTCCTGATGCCGCAGGCGTACATGCGGCCCAGCGCCCCGGACGAGAAGCCGCGCCTCCAGCACACCCACAAGCCCTGACCACCAACCCCACGACCACAAGGAGCAGCCTCGGTGGGATACACGCACCAAGCCGAATGGCACGACCACTACGCCAGCGGCAAGCGCTTCCGGACTCTGACCGCCTCCGAACGCGCCGTACTGAATACCGCTCTTCGCCCCGCTGGCCCCGCCGTCGCCCTGGACGTGGGCTGCGGGGTCGGCGAACTCGCCCTCTACCTCCACGAGATGGGGTACTCCGTCGACGCCGTGGACTACGCAAAGTCGGCCGTCGAACTCGCCGCCACTCAGGCTCCGGACGACGCAGACGTGCGCTTCCTGCGCCACGACATCGAACGCGACAACCTCGCCGCCCTGCCCCATGACACGTACGACCTGATCACCTTCCGCCTGAGCTACGCCTTCCTCCACAACCGCACCTGGCTCCTGAACCGCCTACGCGAGCATCTGCGCCCCGGCGGCACGATCTGCATCATCACCCCGCTCGCGGACACCGTCACCGCAGACCGGCGCGACATCGCCCTCGACGAAGACGAGATCGCCCTGGCCACAACTGGATGGACCACGGCCGCCCGATTCGAAGCCGACGGCATGACCGTGCTGGTCCTCCGGGAACCCGCCGCAGGTCCGGTGTCCATCGCCGACAAGCCACACCCCGCGCCACAGGGCCTCATCGGCGCAGGTGTCGTTATCACCGACGAGCACGGCCGCGTACTGCTGGGCCGCTCCGTACACGGAGTCTGGGAACTTCCCGGCGGCAAACCCGACCCCGGTGAATCCTTGGAGCAGGCAGCCGTACGCGAGCTGGCCGAGGAGACCGGACTGAGCGCCTCGGCAGACGACGCGCACGTCCTCGCCTTCCTGATGGACACCACCTCCGACATCCCCCGCCTCACCGCCGCCGTGCGCGTCACAGCCCACCACGGCACCCCCACCGTGACCGAACCCGACCTGTTCCACCGCTGGGAATGGCACTGGCCCGCCGACCTCCCCGCTCTCACCGGCACGCTGTTCACACCCTCCGCACACGTGCTGAACACCGTCTGGCCCGGGCTCCTGGCCGGGCTGCCGCCCGTGCACCGCAACCTCGTCCGCCAGCCCGCTCCACCCGATGCTCCCCAGCAGGCACGCGAAGCCAACCGACTGCGCCAGGAAATGACCGACCAGCTCATCCACCAGGGCTACATCGACAACGCCTCAATCGAAGCGGCCTTCCGCCGCGTGCGCCGCCACCTCTTCCTCCCCGGGGTCGCATTGGAAACGGTGTACGCCGCAGCCGACGCGGTCATCACCACCAAACGCGACCGCAACGGCCGGGCCACCAGCTCCGTCTCGGCGCCCTGGCTGCAGGCCGTCATGCTCCGCGAGGCCGCGCTCCACCCCGGACAGACCGCGCTGGAGATCGGCTCCGGCGGCCCCAACGCCGCGCTCATGCAGGAACTCGTCGGCCCCGACGGACTGATCACCACCATGGACATCGACCCATTCGTCGTCGAACGCGCGGCACGGTTCCTGCCCGCAGCAGGATACGACCGGGTGCGGGTTGTGCTGGGCGACGGCGAGCACGGTGCTCCCGGCCTCACGGACAAGGACTCCCTCGACACGATCATCGTGACCGTCCAGGCCGCCGACATCCCGCCGGCCTGGATCACCCCACTCGTCGAGGGCGGACGCCTCGTGGTCCCGCTGAAAATTCACGGATACAGCTGGGCCATCGCCTTCGACAAACGCGGCGACCAGCTGGTCAGCCGGTCGTACACAGTGTGCGGATTCGTCCCCATGCAAGGTGCCGGCGCCCGGAAGGAAGACGCCGTATCCCTGCGCGGCGGAGAGATTCGCGTACGTTTCCCCGAGGGAGGCACAGCCGACGCCGAGCAGCTCACCCAGGCCCTGGAATCACCACGGTACGAGCGATGGACCGGCGTCACCATCCCCGGCAACACCCCCTTCGACAAGCTCATGCTGTGGCTCGCCACCACACTGGACGGCTTCTGCCGCCTGGCCGTCGACCCCGAACTCGACACAGGGATCGTCGACCACCCCAAGGGCTGGGACGCCGCTGCCGTCGTCCGAGACGGCTCCCTCGCCCGCCTGCTGAACCGGAAGATAGGCCCCTCCACATGGGAGTGGGGCATCCACGCCTACGGACCGGCCGCAGAGCAGCTCGCTGAGGAAATGGCCCAGCAAGTCCTCGCCTGGGACCGCAAGCACCACATCAGCGACGCTCCCCTCCTGACGGTCCACTCCGTCCTCGAGGAGGACACCAAGCCGAGCGGCGCCCGCACCCTCGTGAAGAGGCACGCCCGCCTCGACTTCGACTGGACACACCCACACCACGCCGACACCGCCTGATGACCAGCCCTCCGTCTCGCGCGCACTCTCCACCGGAGTACGGAAGCCGCACAGCCTTTCGGCACGCCCTCCATCGCTCACTTCGTCAGGAAGACGGACCCATGCCACGCTCAGTCTGGAGGAACACCCGATGCCGTACAACGTCACCCGCGACATCACCGCCGGCCCCGTCACCCTCCCCAGCGTCGCCGGATCCGTAGGCACCGTCTACTCCGAGCACCGCACTGACAAGCCGGGCTGGGGGTTCTGTGGTGGTTCGGGATGGATTGTCAATCCGGTGTGAGTGAGGAAGGACCACGGGAGTTGTTCGTTGGAGCAGATCCGGTGGATGCCGCGTTCTGCCGCGTCGGCGACGTCGGCGAGGTGGTCGCCGGCGAGGTTGGCCAGCTCGCGGGCCTTGATGGCCGACCACAGCAGTTCCACCGGGTTGAGTTCGGGTGCGTAGGCCGGCAGCCGCTCCAGCGTCAGCCAGTCCTGCTCGGCCGCCCGGGCCCGCATGCTCCGACTCCAGTGGGCCGACAGTCCGTCCCACACCAACACCACCGACTCGCCGGCGTAGAAGGTCTTGACGTGTTCCAACACTTCGATCAAGGAAGTGGTGTCATAGCTGCCCGGCTTGAGGTGGAAGCACAGCCGCGGGCCACGTTCGAGGTCAGCGGCGTGGTAGCCCAGCGCGGCGGCCATCCCGGCTCGTTTCCAGTTCAGCCGGTGCCGCAGCGTGGGAGTGCGCCCGCGGGGTGCGTAGGTGCGGCGAACCTGGGGCAGCAGTGACACACCTGATTCATCGAAGAACACAATCCAGGCACGTTTCTTCACCGCCCCCTTTTGATGCGTGGCCACTCCTGTGCAACCCACCGGGCGATCTCGGACTCGTCCCGCTCGACGGCCTGACGCCTGGGCCGCTGCAGGCTCCACCCCAGCCGCCCGGTCAGCAAGCGCCACACGGATGCCCGGGCCAGCTTCACCCCGGTCACCCGCTCGACCACCACGCCGGCCCGTTCCAAGGTCCACAGATCCGCCTCGAACCCGTGCGCCTGGGCGCCCTGCTTCAACCCGGTCCGAACCAGCTCGACTTGGGTGTCATCCAGCTTGGGTGGCCGGCCGGTGGCCGGACGCCGCCGCAGTGCCTCAACCCCGCGCTGCTCCCACAGGCGTTTCCACCGGCGCACGCTCTCGGGGTGGATCCCCGCCATCCGTGCAACCACGGATGAAGAACGTCCTTGCTCGAACAACTCGACCGCGCGCATGCGCCGGGCCTCGGCCAAGCGGCCGCGTCAGCGGCAGAACGGAGACATCGGAAACAACGGCCTGCGACTCGGAAGACACACCAACATGCTCACACCGCCGAAGCCCCTGCACCCACAGAACTAACGAAAAGCTCAGTAGGCGCATTGCCGTGTCGATGTCGTCGCGGGTGGAGTGACCGGCGTCGAGGAAGGCCACGGACTGGTTCAGGTAGGCCATGACGAGTGCGGTGGCGTCCGCCGCTGGTCCGGCGCCGATCTCAACCCGAGCCAGGCCCAGATCGTTGATCAGAGTGTCGATGGCGCCCTCGGCGGCCCGGGAGGTCATCGCGGTGGGTACCGGCTCCACCGCGCCTCTGGGGCCGGGCGGGACAAGGAAGCGCAGGCCCGCGACCGTCTCTGGGCGGCCGGACGCGATGGCGAGGTGGGGGACGGAGAGGGCGGCGGTCGTCGTGAGGACCGGAGCCTGTGAGATCTCGCCGATTCGACGCAGTACGTCCGTCTTGACGGCCAGGTCGTCGGGAACGGCCTCGATCACCAGGTCAGCGTGGGCGAGTTCGGCCACCTCGTGCGTGAGGACGACAGACTCCGCCGCGTCCGTGGTGAGCGCCTTGAGGCGGTTGCCGACGCGGACGAGTGCGTCGGGGTCGGTGTCGACGGCCACGATGCGATGGCCGGCCTGGTGGGCCAGGCGCAGGAAGGCCTCGCCGACTGTGCCGAGGCCGACGATGCCGGTGAGGGGGTCGCGGGTTGGTGGTCATGGCGTTGCTGACGCTTTCTGTTCGCGGAAGCGGTTGATGGCGTTGATGTGCTTCGCCCGCAGTGCGTGGTCGCGTACGCCGAGGCCCTCCTGTGGTGCCAGGCAGAGGATGCCGACCTTGCCCTGGTGGAGGTTGGCGTGGACCTCGTACGCGGCTTGCCCGGCCTGCTCCAGCGGGTAGACCTTCGACAGCGTCGGGTGGATCCTGCCCTTGGCGACGAGCCGGTTGGCCTCCCACGCCTCACGGTAGTTGGCGAAGTGCGAGCCGACGATCCGCTTCAGCGACATCCACAGGTAACGGTTGTCGAACTCGTGCACGTACCCGGACGTGGACGCACAGGTGACCACGGTGCCGCCCTTCCTCGCCACATACACCGACGCACCAAACGTCTCCCGGCCCGGGTGCTCGAAGACGATGTCGACGTCCTCACCGCCGGTCAGCTCGCGGATACGCTTGCCGAACCGCTTCCACTCACGCGGGTCCTGGGTGTTCTCGTCCCTCCAGAACCGGTAGCCCTCGGCACTGCGGTCGATGACCGCTTCAGCTCCCATCGAGCGGCAGACGGCCGCCTTCTGCGGCGAGGAGACCACACAGATCGGGTTCGCTCCCCCGGCGAGCGCCAGCTGGGTGGCGTACGAGCCGAGTCCGCCGCTCGCGCCCCAGATCAGCACATTGTCGCCCTGCTTGAGCTGCGCACCGTTGCGGGAGACCAGCTGCCGGTAGGCGGTCGAGTTCACCAGCCCCGGCGACGCGGCCTCCTCCCAGGTCAGGTGCTCCGGCTTGGGCATCAGCTGGTTGGACTTCACCAGCGCCAGCTCGGCAAGGCCGCCGAAGTTGGTCTCGAAGCCCCAGATGCGCTGCTCGGGGTCGAGCATCGTGTCGTCGTGGCCGTCGGGGCTCTCCAGCTCGACGGAGAGGCAGTGCGCCACGACCCGGTCGCCGGGTCGCCACCGGTTCACACCGGGTCCGGTGCGCAGCACCACCCCCGCCAGGTCCGAGCCCAGCACGTGGTACGGCAGGTCATGGCGCCTGGCCTGCTCACTCAGGCGTCCGTAGCGCTCCAGGAAACCGAAGGTCGGCAGGGGTTCGAAGATCGAGGACCACACCGTGTTGTAGTTGATCGCGCTCGCCATCACGGCGATCAACGCCTCGCCCGGACCCGGCTGCGGTGTCGCGACCTCCTGCACCCGCAGGGACTTACGGGGATCCTTCGCCTTCGAGTCCATCCCCTCGAACGTCGAAGTGTCCTCCCGGCGCACCACATTGCCCCGGTAGTATTCCGGCAGACGCACACCCGCCACATCCCCCGATGTGACCTCCTCGGAGAGGAGAGCGCTGATGATCTCGTTCATAGGCTGTCTTCTTCATGTGGCGCTGCCGAGGCCTCGGAGCGGAATTTTCGGTGAGTTGGGGGTTCCTCGCATGCACTTGAGGCAGCGGGGAAGCATGCCAGGTGCCATGGCGTCGCGGAGATCTGTCAGAACGGCCCCAGCCGCCGGGCCACCAGGCCGATGACCTCGGCTGCGCGGTCGACGAGGAAGAAGTGGCCGCCCCGGAAGACCTCCGTTTCACTCGCCCCGATGGTGTGCTCGGCCCATGCCTCGGCCTCATCAAGGGAGACCCGAGGGTCGCTGTCTCCGGTGAGCACGGTCACCGGGCAGTCGAGGCGTCGGCCGGGCTCGTGCCGATACTGTTCAATGGCGGTGTAGTCGCTGCGGATGACCGGCAGGATCATCGCCACCACCTCCGGGTCGCTGAGCATCATCTCGTTGGTTCCGCTGAGCTCCCTGAGCTCGGCCACGAGTTCAGCGTCGCTCGACGTATGCACCCGCTCGTCGCGATAGCGGGACGGCGCCCGCCGACCGGACGCGAACAGCCGTACCGGCGCAGGCAGCCCGGCGTCCTGCATGCGCAGCGCCACCTCGTACGCGAGGACGGCGCCCATGCTGTGGCCGAACAGGGCCAGTGGCTTGTCGTCCAGGTGCCGCAGCGCGGCGAAGATCTGGTCCGCGAACTCGGGGATGTTGTCGATCCTCGGTTCGTGGAGCCGGGTCTGCCGACCTGGATGCTGGAGGGCCAACACCTCCACCGATGGGTGCAGCGCCTTGAACACCGGGAAGAAGAAGCTTGCAGAGCCGCCCACGTACGGAAGGCACGCAAGCCGCACATTGCTCTGCGGCGCGGGGTGCGAGACACTCACCCATTTCTCGAACTGCGCCGTTGCTTGATGCGATGCATGCCGGACGAACTCCTCGTGGTTGGTGAGGGAATATCGGAAGCCTAGGTTCGTGCAGGTGGAACCGCGTATCCCCAGATCTGATAGTCCCAAGCCCTCGAGCGGCCCGAACGCCGGTACGGATGGTTAGTCTTGCGCCGTTCCGATTTCGGCAGTTGTGCCTGCGCCAGCCACCCTGCGATGAGATGAGGGGTTTCCCGTGCCCGAGACGTCACCGGACAAGCCGCCCGCCAGCGCGAGCCCCGAGACAGATGCGGACGTGATCGTCGTCGGCAACGGCCCAGTCGGGGCCGCTCTCGGGATCCTGCTAGCACAGCGCGGCCGACAGTCCATCGTCCTGGAACGGCGCCGACGCCCCTACATGCTGCCGAGGGCGACCAGCTTCGACGGCGAGACGGCACGGCTGCTCGCCGGCTGCGGGACGGGCCCGAGCCTCGGCAAGATCGCTGAGCCCGCCACCGGTTACCAGTGGCGCTCAGCCGATGGTGAGGTCCTCATCGACATCGTCTTCCGCACAGAGGGCCCGTATGGGTGGCCTGACGCCAGTACCATGCACCAGCCCGCCCTTGAGGAACTGCTAGCCGCGCGGACAGCCGAGCAGCCTGGAGTGACCGTGGTACAGGGCCGCCAGGTCGTGGGAATCGAGGAGCAAGACGACCGGGTCGCGGTGACAGCCGAGGACGAGGACGGCGCAGCCCAGACGTACACCGCGAAGTGGGTGGTGGGCTGCGACGGTGCCAACAGCTTCGTCCGGGACCATCTGGACGTGCCGGTCACCGATCTCGGCTTTTCCTACGAGTGGCTGCTGTGCGATGTGCAGCTGCACGAGCCGGGCGAGTTCGTCCCGACCAACGTCCAGATCTGTGACCCAGCCAGGCCGACCACTCTGGCTGGCAGCGGTCCGGGGCATCGGCGCTGGGAGTTCATGCGGCTGCCCGGCGAGCGTGCCGCGGAGTTGAACCGGGAGGAGACTGCCTGGCGGCTCCTCGCTCCCTACGGGGTGACCCCCGACACCGCGACGCTACTGCGCAGCACCACGTACATCTTCCAGTCCCGCTGGGCGGAGCAGTGGCGGGTGGGCCGGGTACTGCTGGCCGGGGACGCGGCCCATCTGATGCCGCCGTTCGCCGGGCAGGGCATGTGCTCGGGCATCCGCGACGTCGTCAACCTGGCGTGGAAGCTGGACCTGATACTGGGCGGCCTCGCCCCGGAATCGCTCATCGACACCTACACAGAGGAACGCCGCGCGCAGGTACAGAAGTCAATTCTGTCCTCGGTCCAGCTGGGCCGGGTGATCTGCGTGACGGACCCCGTGGCTGCGGCCGAGCGCGATTCCACGATCCTGGCGGGCCGCCGCGGCCGCGGTCCGGCGGTCCCGGACCCGGCGCTGCCCCTCACACAGGGGCTCCTCCACCGGAGAGTAGACGGGGCGCCCATATCCCCGGCCGGCGAAGTGGTTCCCCAAGGCCAGATACACAGCCTCAGAGGCACTGGCCTTTTCGACGATGTGGTCGGCCGCGGCTTCGTTCTCATGCTGGCAGAAGGCGCGGACGCCGACCTCAACGCGGAGCAGTCGGCATTCCTCACGGACCTGGGCACGCACGTGGTGACGCTGCTCCCCGAGGACGGGACGCCGCAGAACATGTCGGTGGCCGACGTGGGCGGCGTCTACCGCACTTTCCTGGCTCGCCACGGGGCCGACGCGGTATTGATCCGTCCGGACTACCACGTGTATGGGGCGGCCTCAGGCCTGGGGGCAGCGGCGGCCCTGGTGGACGACCTACGGGCCCGCCTAGGTGCGGGCGTTCCGGCGGAGGCAAGGAGATAGCAGCTGCTCCCTCGTGGCTCCCACAGGTCACCGTCCCGACCAAGCCCCAGCGAGACCTGCTCGCGAAGCTGCACACCCCCCGTTCCCGACCAGGTCTTCGCACTACAGCCCACATCCGGCTGACCAGCCGAAACTCAATCGTCTAGAAGATCACTGAAAATGTTGCGGGTTCTGGCTCCGGATCATGCGATCCGGGGCCAGTCTCGTGGGTATGCAGGGCGAGTGGACCGGGGGCCGGTCGGGCCTAATGTGTGGGAGACCTGCCGGGAGTTGATTCCACAGGGCAGTGTCTTCGCGTTCCTGGCCGAGCACCGTGAGGTGCTCTTCCCACCGGAGATGTTCGCGGACATGTATCCGTCGGCCAACGGGCGCCCGTCGATGCCGCCTCAGGTACTGGCCGCCGCCGTGGTACTGCAGAGCCTGTACCGGCGCTCGGACCTCGAGGCGGTGCTGGAACTGCGCTGCGATCTGCGGTGGAAAGCTGCCTGCGGGCTGGGATTGCTCGACACAGCCTTCGACCCATCGTTACTGACCTACTTCCGGCGTCGGCTGCAGCACTCGCGAGATCCGAACCGGCTGTTCGCGAAGGTCAAGGAGGTCATCGTGGCGACCGGCGCGCTGGGGGGAAGACAGCGCCGGGCGCTGGACCCCACCGTCTTCGACGACGCGGTGGCCACCCGGGACACCCTCACTCAGCTCGTCGCCGCGATCCGTGCGGTGCTCCGCGAGGTCCCCGGGGCCGACCAGGTCATCGCCGCGTGCTGCACCGCGCACGACTACACCGACCCGGGCAAACCCAGGATTGCCTGGAACGACGAGGCACCCGGTTCAGGTGCTCATCAAAAACCTCCTCCGGGGTGCTCTTGCGGAACACGTCACGCGGCATCACGGTGCCGACGCTGATGACGTCCTTGGAGATGGGGATCGCCCACACCCAGCCGTCATCGTCCGCGCCGACCTGGATGTCGCCCTCGTGGCCGAGGTTGTACCGCTCGTCGAGGCCCGTGTAGTGGCGGAACACCCCGACCATGCGGAGCTTCTCCAGCGTCTTGCGCAGCCCGAACTTGTTCGCGATCCTCGCGGAAGACCCCGGAGAAGAACGTGGTCTCCGTCGGGTCGATGAACTCGCCGCCGAACTTGGGCACATGGCCCTTGGACTCCAGTGCCTCCCGCAGACCGATCCGGTCGAACAGGCCCATCATGTACGGCAGCAGAGACTCGCCGATGTGGAACCGCGGGAACTCGTCACCCTCCAGGAGTTACGACGGAGTGGCCTTGGCGGGCCAGCATGAAGGCACTGACCGCCCCCGCCGGTCCGCCGCCTACGACCACCACGTCAGCCGTTTTCTCAACCATTCTGACTCCTTCTAGCCTTCGTTTCGGATCGCGGATGTGCTGCTTCCCGGCAGGCGGCCGTTCAAGGCGGCCCTGGAAAGTCCTCGGAGAGGATGTGCGTCACCAATGCCCGGTGTTCGTCGTCGTCGACGACTGTTCGGGCGCGTTCGCGGCCGTCGCGGACCGTCAGGTACCGGCGTCCCTTGAGGACGACCTGGCCGTTGTCGAAGGTCCGGCCGTACAACCCCCCGCCCTGCACGTCACCGTCGGGCGCGGGAGCGATGGCGCGCAGGCCGGCCTCCACTTCCTTCCAGTCGTCCCACTGTCGTTCCTGGAGCCGGAACGTGTAGACGACACCCCAACGCCCGGCGCGTGCGCGCCGCTGCAGCGCGTACGCGCCGTCGCCCTGGTCCACGAGCCGGAACTGGCTGCCGTATTGGGTCTGGACCGCGTCGGTGACAAGGAGCGGTTCGAGGTACGAGGGTCCCGGGTAGCCGGCGTCGACGAGCCACTCGGCGCCGTCCAGCGCGACCCGGATGAACATGTGCTCCACCTCGATGCCGAGGTTCTCCCAGCCCTCGGCGGTGCTTGCCGCCAGCAGCGTGACGTCATAGCCCAGTTCGCCCAGGAGACGGAAGAACAGGCGGTTCAGCTGAAAGCAGGTGCCGCCGCGCCCTTCGAGAACGACCGTCCGGAACATCGCGTCCTCGTCGAGTTCGACGAGTTGGATGCCGTCGGTGGAAACCTGGACCGTTTCGATGCTGTACGGGATCGCCATGAGGTGCCGCTTCTGAAGCCTGCGCAGCGTCTCGATGCCTACCTTTTTCTCTCCGTCGCAGCCGATGCGCCGGAGATACGCCTCCGCGTTGAACACTGCCCGGGCTCCTTTCGCCGTTCGTTTCCGCCTTGTGGCTGGTGCCGATTTCCTGTCACACGGCCACCCCCGGGAGAGCAGGCGCTTCCTCACCGAAGAGCTGCCCGTACAAGTGGGCGGCGACCAGCGCCGGCGTCGGGTTGCTGAAGACCAGGTCTGGCATGAGCTTGACACCGAGGGACTTGCTTATCCTGTTGCGCAGTTCAAGCGCGGTGAGCGAGTCGAAGCCGACCTCGAAGAGGCCCTGGTCCGCATCGATCAGCTGGGTCGCTCCGTAGCCGAGGACGATTCCTACCTCGGTCCGTACGAGGTCGAGGAGGGCCGTCGCCCGTTCAGCCGGGGGCAGTCCCACGAGTTGTTCGGTGAGCCGAGAACGCTCGTCGCCCGAAACACTGGGCCGCGCCGCCTTCCGCCGGGCCGCGACCAGCCGGAGCAGGAGTGTGGGAGTCTCCCGGCCCGCGGCGGCATCGGCCCGCAAGGCGCGCACGTTCAGCTTGGTCGGGACGAGCAGGGAACGGTCGCTGTGCAGGGCGGCGTCGAACAGTTCCAGGCCTTCCGCGGAAGTCATGGGCTGCACTCCACCGAGCCGGTTCAGCCTTCTCTGGACGACCTCGTCGGAGTGGCTCGCCCCCATACCCGTGTCCTGCAACCACGGGCCCCAGGCAAGGGACAGCGCAGGCAGGCCGTCAGCGCGACGCCTGGCCATCAGACCGTCCATGTAGGCGTTGGCAGCGGCATAACTGCCCGTACCAGCACCCATGAAGATTGCAGAAACAGATGAATACACGACAAACGCGTCGAGGTCTGGGGCGAACACTCGGGTGACCTCGTCCAGTTGACGTGTCGCCGTCACCTTCGCTGCGAACACTCGCTCCAGACTCTCCCGGTCGATCTCACCGATGACTCCGGCATCGATAAGGCCCGCGGTGTGAACGACGGCAGAAAGCCGGTGCTTCACCCTGGACGGCTCGGTCAGCCCGGACAGCAGAGTCCTCAGTGCCTCCGAATCGGCCACGTCGCAGGCCGGGACAGCGACCGACTCCGCGCCCAGTGCCTGGAGTTCGGCGACCAGATCTCGAGCGCCGTCCGCTTCCAGACCACGCCGACTGGCCAGAACGAGATGGCGAATGCCGTGCTTGGTGACGAGGTGACGGGCCAGCATCGCACCGAGAGCGCCGGTGCCGCCGGTCACCAGGATTGTGCCCTCCGGGTCCAGCACCGCACCGGCAGGCGAGGCGGCTGACGCCGGAACGCCGACCCGGGTGAGCCGGGGAACATAGAATCCTGCGCCACGCAGCGCCACCTGGGGCTCACCAAGCGCGAGAACGGTGCCCAACAGTGCATCGAGGGCGGTGTTTTGAGGGGTCTCTGCCGCTTCGTCGGCTTCTGTGTCCAGCAAGACGATCCGCTCCGGGTGTTCCGCCTGTGCGGCGCGCACCAATCCCCACACCGCGGCACCAGCCGGGTCGGTGACGGTCGCGTCGCCTCCCGCCGCCACGGCGCCCCGAGTGACCACCACCAGCCGTGTACTTGCAAAGCCGCCACCTGCGAGCCACGTCTGGACGGCCTCCAGGACCCGGTCGGTCAGGTCCAGCGGGCTGACGTCCGCGTCCTTGGTGGCGGCCGTCAATATCACTGCCTCGGGCGTGTCGGACACCCCGGTCAGCACGTCGTCGGCCAGGGTGGCCACCTCTTCGGCGGACGTGACCGACGCCCAGGACGGCACCGGTATGGCTGTAGGCATGCTCACGGCCGGCAGTTCGGTCCAGTCCACCCCGAACATTGCGTCGCGGCTGTCGTCGGCCGTCGTCCGGCTCAGTTGCTCGGCCGACACGGGCCTGGAGATCAGCGACTGCAGGCTGAGCACCGGAGCACCCGTCGAGTCGGCAGCCTCGAGAGAGAAGGTGTTGTCGACGGACCGCGCAATCCGCACGCGCAGCTCGGAGGCACCGACGGCGTGCAGGCGCAGCCCCGTCCAGCAGAAAGGCACGGGTATGCCAGCTCCTGTGCCGGCGCGGTCCTCGTCCGCCGGGCCCGCAAGCACCACGGCCAACATGCTGGAGTGCAGGGCGGCGTCCAGCAGCGCGGGGTGAATGCCGAAGCGACTCGCGTCGCCGCGCTCGTCGTCGGGCAGAGCGATCTCCGCGAACACTTCCTCGCCACGCCGCCACACCGCGCGTACACCCTGGAACGCCGGACCGTAGCCGTAACCCGCCGCTGCCAGAAGATCGTAGCCACCCTCGACCGGGAGCTGCTCGGCGCCGGCCGGCGGCCAGACCGAGACATCGAAGCCGGCCATGTCCGCGCTCCCGGCCAGGGCCGCTCCCAGCCGGCCGGTGGCGTGGCGGGTCCAGACGTCGCTGTCGTGATCCCCGGCGGTGTCCTCGGACGCCGAGTACACGGTGATGGCGCGGGTACCGTCCTCGTCGGGGCCGCCTACGGCGACCTGGACGCGGACGCCGCCCTGCTCGGGCAGGACGAAGGGCGCTTCGACGGCCAGTTCGTCGAGCATGCCGCAGCCGACCTCGTCGCCCGCCCGCACCGCCAGCTCGACCAGCGCCGCGCTCGACACGAGAACGGTGCCGCCGATGGCGTGGTCGGCCAGCCAGGGGTGGGTACGGAGTGACAGCCGGGAGGTGCAAAGCACACCGCCGGTCTCGGGCACCTCGACGAACGCGCCGATCATGGGGTGATCGGTGCCGGTCAGACCGAGCGAGGCGACATCGCCGCCCGCGCCGGTGCCGCCCGCCGGGAGCCAGTAGTGCTGGTGGTCGAAGGCGTACGTCGGGAGATCGAGATGCGAAGCAACCGGCAGCATCCCCGCCCAGTCCACCGACCCTCCATGGACGAAGACCTCAGCCGTCGCGGTGAGAAGGGTCTGCGCCTCGGGACGGCCGTCCCGCAGAGCGGCGACACAGGCCGCCCGCTCACCGGCGGACTCCACCACGACACTCGACAAGGCCGCACCCGGCCCGAGCTCGACGAACACCACGTCTCCGCCGCCGGCTGCCGACGCCACACCGTCGGCGAAACGGACCGGACGGCGCAAATGCTCCACCCAGTACCCCGGATCGGTGAGTTCCCCCAGCCCGGCAAGCTGCCCGGTCACGTTCGACACCACCGGGAACTTCGGCTCCGACCACGACACCCGGGAGAGCGCGGCGGCGAAGTCGTCGAGCATCGGCTCCATCAAGACCGAGTGGAACGCGTGGGAGACCGTGAGGCGCTTGGTCTTGCGGCCCTGCTCCGCCAGCCT
>NZ_JACVYG010000066.1:0-54379 GCF_014712245.1 Streptomyces sp. 5-10 | reverse complement strand
CCGCCCGCGCCCGCGCCGCCCGCGCCCGCGCTGAGCGCGTCGGGCGAAGTCCGCTCTGGTTCGGCAGCGCCCAGAAGGGGCGCGGGGCTGTGTCGATGTGCGGCTCCGCCGCGCGGGCGCGAACCAGCCACGACGGCGCCGCAGACGGCCGACGACGCATCGCGGCGCTTCCAGCGGAGCGCTTAGCCTCTCGGTTCGTACCGCATCGCCACTGCCCCCGAGCCGAGCTCCACTCGGCTCACGAGCTTCAAGTCGACATGCTTCGACAGTCCGGCGAACAACGTCGGCCCGTGGCCCGCGAGCTTGGGGTGAACCATGAACTCGTACTCATCGATCAATCGCAGCTCCGTCAACGCCAGCGCGAGCTTCACGCCTCCTACGAACAGGCCCTTGCCCGGCTCCCGCTTGAGCTGTTGAACGGCCTCGGCCAGATCCCCGCGCACGAGTTCCGCGTTCCAGTCGACCCGCTCCAGGGTGCTCGACACGACGTACTTCTTCGCCGCGTTGATCGTCTGGGCGAAGGGTTCCATCCACTCAGGTCTCGCTCCGGTCGGCGCCGGCGGCCGCCACGCCTCCTCCATCATTTCGTACGTCACCCGGCCGAAGAGAAGCGCATCGGCCTGGGCGAGATTCCCGGCGTGGTGACGATGCATCTCTTCGTCCGGGGCGATGACGCGGTGATCGCAACACCCGTCCAAGGTGACGTTGATGGAGTACCGAAGAGGCCGCATCGCGCAAGAGTACCGCCGAGGGGTAGAGGTCAACGGGTTGTTGTGGGCGGCGGACGGTGTTTCGAATGCCGGGATCGCTCGTCGCTGTTCGACGAGACACCACTAGGGGGATCCCTAATGGTGGCGTCCGGCCTTATGGCAGGTCTGGACCAGTCGTGGCACCCTACCGGCGACAAAGCGTCAGACAACGTTGTCCGACGCTCTCGGGCACCTCCAACGGACTTGGAGTCGACCGCATGAGACGTGTCGCCACCTTATTCAGCGCCCTCACCCTCGCCACCCTCAGCTGGACCGCCGGAACCGCCGCCCACGCCGCCACCCCCGCCCCGTCCCACCCTGCTCAGGGAACCTCCGCGCAGGGAACCTCCGTCTCCACCGAGGAGCAGCGCGCCGCCGTCCGCTTCTGGACGGCGGAACGGCTGCGCACCGCAAGGGACGTCACCACCCTGCCCGCCGCTCGCACCGCGAAGCTCGCGGCGCCCGCGCCCACCACGGGGGAGCGGATGACCGTGCCCCCGCTCCCGGGTCCCGCCGCCCCCGTCTCCGCGACCTCGCCCCGGGCCACGTCCCCCACCGCCTGGACCGGCGGCGGCCTGATCAGCACCACGGCGGGCAAGGTCTTCTTCCAGAACGCCTCCGGCGGCACCTTCGCCTGCTCCGCCACCGTCGCCAACAGCGACAACAAGTCCGTCGTGCTCACCGCCGGCCACTGCACCGTGGACGCGGCCACCGGCACCGGCTACCGCAACTGGGTCTTCATCCCGGGCTACAACAATGGCAACCGCCCCTACGGCACCTTCCCCGCCCGCCGCCTCTTCTGGGAAGGCCAGTACGTCTCCACCAGGGGCAACGCCAACTGGGACTACGCCTTCGCCGTGATGAACACGCTGAACGGCCGCACCCTGGCCGACACCGTGGGCGCCCAGGGCATCGCCTTCAACTCGCAGACCGGCCGCCACGTCCACTCCTTCGGCTACGGAGGCTCCGCCGCCGAGGGCAACGGCGAGCGGCTGAACCACTGCGAGGGCAATGAGTTCGCCGACGCGGGCCGCCCCGGCTCCACGATGTGGGGCATCGACTGCGTCCAGACCGGAGGGTCGAGCGGCGGCGGCTTCCTCGCCGACTTCTCCGGCGGCGCGGGCTATCTGATCGGCAACATCAGCGTCAGCGCGGGCACGAACGAATACCACCCGACGCTGGGCAACGAGGCCCTTGACCTCTACCGCCGGGCGGGCGCCGAGTAGGCCCGCCACCCACCTCGCACGGCCCGTCCCCTCCGTCCCCGACCAGGAGGAGGGGGCGGGGCTCGACGTCATGCGCCTCGGCGCACAATGAGCGCATGACGAGGAGCGATGTATCACCTGGGGACACGCGGGACGCGGCCACCGCCCATGCGTGGGCCGCCCTCGGCGGCGACCCCGCGCTGCTGGAGCGGGTGACGTACCGCTCGGTGAGCGGCGGACTGCCCGCCCGGCTGCCCGTGGCCGAGCTGGCCCGCGCCACCGTGGGCGCGTGCTCGCTGGCCGCCGCCGAACTGGGCGCGCGGCGCTCCGGCGGGGCCGTTCCGGCGGTACGGGTCGACGAGGGCGCCGTCGCCACCGCGTTCGTCAGCGAACGGCACCTGCGGATCGACGGCCGGAAGCCCACCAACTTCGCCCCGCTGTCCGGCTTCTGGCGTGCGGCCGACGGATGGGTCCGTACGCACGCCAACTACCCGCACCACCGCGCCCGGCTGCTCACCGCCCTCGGCCTGCCCGGCGACAGCGGGCCGGACGAACTCGCGGCGGCGCTCGCGGCCCGCCCCGCGCGCGCGATCCAGGAGACCGTCTACGCGGCGGGCGGTCTGGCCGTGGCCGTGGCGGAGCCCGGCGAGAGCGAGATCCCGCTGGCCGCGCTGCCGTTGATCGAGTCACGGCACGTCGGCGAGGGCGAGCTGCCCGCGAACGGGGCGCTGCCCGGGGATGCCGAATTGCCCGCCGGCGCGGGGCCCGCGAGTGAAAGGGTGCCCGGGGGTGGCGGGTTGCCCGTGAGCGCAGGGTCCGCGAACGGCGGGGTGCCCGCGAACGGCGGGGTGCCCGCGAGCGGTGGGTTGCTCACAGGCACCGTGCTGCCCGCGAGCGGCGTGCGCGTGCTTGATCTGACCCGGGTCATCGCCGGGCCGGTGGCCACCCGCACCCTGGCGCTGCTTGGCGCCGACGTGCTGCGCATCGACTCCGCCCGGCTGTCCGAGGACCCGGACGCCCACGCCGACACCGGCTTCGGGAAGCGCTCGGCCGCGCTCGACCTCGCCGCGCTCGAGGACCGCCGGACCTTCGAGGCGCTGCTCGCGGACGCCGATGTGGTGTTCACCGGCTACCGCCCCGGTGCGCTCGACCGCTTCGGACTCGCCCCGGACGCCGTGCTGGAGCGCCACCCCGGGCTGGTCGTGGCCCAGCTCTGCGCATGGGGCTGGTCCGGGCCCTGGGCCGGGCGGCGCGGTTTCGACAGCCTGGTCCAGGCGGCCACCGGCATCGCCGCGATTGAGGCGCAGGGCGATGGCGACGGCCGCCCGGGTGTGCTGCCCGCCCAGGCGCTCGACCACGGCACCGGCTATCTGCTGGCGGCAGCCGTACTACGGGCGCTGACCGAGCGCCTGGAGACCGGCGGCGGACACCATCTGCGGCTCTCCCTCGCGGGCACCGCGTCCTGGCTGATCCACGGCATCGCCCCCGCCGCCCTGGCGGACGGCCCCGCCCATGACCCGGCGCCGTGGCTGACCGAGACCGCCTCCGACCTGGGCACGCTGCACCACGCCCGCTCACCGGTCGCTTCCCCGGACGGCTCCCCGGACCCACTCGACTGGTCCCGTCCCCCCGGCCGTCTGGGCGCCGACGCCCCGCGCTGGCTCTGACGGTCCGGTCCGTCTTCCCGGACGAGCGGCGGCGGGACACCGGAATATGTCGCACTCCGCGCGTGCTCGGCCCTGACAAGGCTGACGCGCGGAGGAGTCACATGAAGTCGCGAACGGCTCGCTGGAGATGTTCCGGGAAATTGCTGCCTTTATCGGTGACCACGGTGTCACTACCGTGATCGATTCCGTCTACCTCGTCGAGCAGCTCCAGGAGGCATTGCGCCACCTTGAACTCGGCAAGAAACATGCGGGGAGTATGGCCGCGTTTCGGCTCGCTCGTCAGGTTTTCCCCGTCGGCGGGCCCGGGGTGTCGATCCGAATTCCCGGGTCCCGCCGACGCCGCAGCCGGTTTCCCCGCCACGCCTGGGGAGAGCTCAGCCGCCGAGGGCCTCGGTGGCTGCCCCGACGACCGGAGACAGGGTGTCGTCCAGCATCTTCCCGTGGACCTTGAGGTTTCCGGAGGGGTCGGTGAGCATGCTGGTCACCTCCCACGACGGGTCACTCAGGTGGTACATCTCCACGTGCTGCCACAGCGCGCCCACCGACTCGCCCACGGGGCTGGTGAGGCTGGACTCGGGCGCCGGCGCGTGGCTTGCCTCCGCGCTCGTCTCCGTTGCCGCGGAAGCCGTCCCGGTCCCGGCGATGCCCATGACCGCCACAGCGGCCACCAGTGTCCCGGCAAAGCCGACCCACCGCCGGCGCCCGGCCGGGCCCGATGCGGTGTCAGAGCCCTGAACCGCTTCTGCGTTCTTGCGGCGGTAAGCACTCATAAAATTGCCCCTTCCGTGCAGCGCGTCAACAGCCTGACGCTTCTGGATTGCGAGAGAATCCCAGCACGCTGTCAACTCGAGTGGGTTTCCCGGTCGTTGCGGCGAAAAGAAGGATGACT
Source organism: Streptomyces sp. 5-10 (assembly GCF_014712245.1). Taxonomy (NCBI): domain Bacteria; kingdom Bacillati; phylum Actinomycetota; class Actinomycetes; order Kitasatosporales; family Streptomycetaceae; genus Streptomyces; species Streptomyces sp. 5-10. The sequence goes on along the minus strand of NZ_JACVYG010000066.1, from coordinate 49,869 downwards.
CACCGTCAAATTCCTTACGAATGCGGCCGATTTAACGCTCAAGTGACTCACGAGAAAAGGCGTGGCAACCGGCGGGACGTCTGATCCACATGCGGCGCTGCAATTCCCTCATCGCCCACCGGTAACGCTTTCGATCCAGGAATCCCGACAAAGCGCCGAGGAAACCGACAAAGCGCCGAGGAAACCGACGAAGCAGACTTCGCGGTTTTTGCCGCCGCTCAGTGCCTGCCCATCCTGGGGTGCATCAGCCCGGCTCGCCCCGCCCGGTGCAGGCTTTCCCGTGATGTCCCGTGTACTCAGGAAAGGGACGATGATGACGATTCAGGCATCCGCGATTCAGGCATCCGCGCCTTCTGCCACCCTGGCGGCTCCCCGGTCCCAGGAGGACGCCCCGCACCTGGCTGACCTGCTCCTCCAGGCTGCCGAGCACTATCCAGGCAACGGACTGCGGTACTGCCTGACGGACGATGTGGGGGAGAGTCGGCTCCAACCGTATCCCGAACTGCTGGACGAGGCTCGCCGGATCCTGGCGGGACTGCGCGCCCGTGGCGCGGAAGCCGGCCGCAAGATCGTACTGCTGCTGGAGCGGCCGGACGACTTCCTGCCCGCCTTCTGGGCCTGTCTGCTCGGTGGCATGACCGCCTGCCCCCTCGTTCCCCTACGCAACGACCACGAGAGGTGGAGCGCCCAACTCGCACACGTCAACACCCTGCTCGACGGGCCGCTGGTGGTCACCACGGCGCGGTTGTGTGACGAAATGCCCGAGGTCCCGGGCCTGGAGGCGGCGGTCCTCAAGGACCTCACCGCTCATGCGGGCGATATCGCGCCCGGGGACGTGACCCTCTTCGAGGCCCGTCCCACGGATGTCGCCCTGCTGGTCCTCACCTCGGGGTCCACGGGCAACTCCAAGGCGGTGATGCTCACCCATGCCAACCTGCTGGCCTCCATGGCGGCCAAAGCCGAAACGCAGGGCCTCACCTCGTCGGACATCACGCTCAACTGGATCTCGTACGATCACGTCGCGGCCCTGCTGGAGGCGCATCTGCTGCCGTTGTCGGTCGGTGCGACCCAGGTGCAGACCACGCCGGACACGATTCTCGGTGACCCGGTGCGCTTCCTTCAGCTCATCGACGCGCACCGCGTCACGATGACCTTCACGCCCAACTTCCTGCTCGGCTTGATCAACCAGGCCCTGGCGCAGCTGCCCGGCGAGTTGTCCCTGGACCTGTCCAGTCTGCGGCACATCGTCTCCGGCGGCGAGGCCAACCTCGTGACCACCGGCGTGACCTTCCTGCACAATCTCGCCCCGTACGGACTCGACCGCGGCGTGCTGTGGCCGGCGTTCGGCATGACGGAGACCTGCGCCGGCAGCATCTACAACCGTGACTTCCCCGACCAGGACCTCGACGCGGAGTTCGCGGCGGTCGGCCGCCCGGTGCCGGGACTCACCATCCGGATAGCCGCCGAGGACGGCGGGGACCGGACGCCGGCCGACGGCGAGGTCGGCGAGGTCGAGCTGAACGGGCCGATGGTCACCGGCGGATACTTCAACAACGCGCAGGCCAGCGAGGACGCCTTCACCGCCGACGGCTGGTTCCGCACGGGCGACCTGGGCCGCCTCGTCGACGGCAGGCTCACCCTCGTCGGGCGCAGCAAGGACAGCGTCATCGTCAACGGCGTGAACTACTTCAGCCACGAGCTGGAGTCGTGCCTGGAGGATCTCGACGGGGTACGGACGTCGTACGTCGCGGCCTTCCCGACCCGACCCGAGGGGAGCGACACCGAGCAGTTGGTGGTGGCTTTCGCGACCACCCTCGACGGGGACGACGAGGCCGGTCTGCACCGCCTGCTCATCGCGGTACGCAACAGCATCGTCATGACCTGGGGGTTCCGCCCGGCGCTGCTGCTGCCGCTGCCCGCGGACGCCTTCCCCAAGACCAGCCTGGGAAAGATCCAGCGTTCACTCATGCGAAAGCGCCTGGAGGCCGGCGACTATGCCGCGCACCGGGCGGCCGTCGACGACCTGGTCACCCGCCACCTCGGTGGATACGTCGCTCCCGAGGGCGAGATCGAGCGGGCCCTGGCCGGGATCTACGCGGAGCTGTTCGACATGGCGCCCGAGACGGTGAGCGCCACGGCCGGCTTCTTCGACCTGGGCGGCACATCGCTGGACATCCTGCGGATGAAGCGGCTGGCGGGCAGTCGGCTCGGCGCCGTGGACCTGCCGGTCCTCGCCATCCTCACCGCGCCGAGCGTCCGGGAGCTGGCCAAGCGGCTCGCGGTGGGCGAGGACGCCGGTCCGGCCGTGTACGACCCGATCGTGCCTCTGCAGACCAGTGGCGACAGGACGCCGCTCTTCTGCGTCCACCCGGGCGTCGGTGAGGTTCTCGTCTTCGTCAACCTGGCCAAGTACTTCGTACACGAGCGCCCGTTCTACGCGTTGCGGGCGCGCGGCTTCAACCCCGGCGAGAGGCCCTTCGAGTCCTTCGACGAGATGGCCCGTACGTACGCCGCCGCCATCCGCGAGAAGCAGCCGCACGGCCCGTACGCGCTGGCAGGGTACTCCTTCGGCTCAGCGGTGGCCTTCGAGATCGCCAAGATCCTGGAGGCCGAGGGCGAGCGGGTGGACTTCCTCGGCAGCTTCAACCTCCCGCCGCACATCAAGTACCGCATGGACGAACTCGACTACATCGAGACCGCCGTCAACCTGGCGATGTTCCTGGAGCTGGTCTCCAAGCAACAGGCCGCCGAGCTGCCTGCCCTGCTGCGTCCGCTCACCAAGGACGAGCAGCTCAAGCGCCTGATCGAGATCGCCCCGCCGGAGCGGCTGAGCGAACTGGACCTGGATCTGGCCCGGTTCACGGCCTGGGCCGACCTCGCCGACGGCCTGACCGGACTCGGCCGCACATACCACCCGAGTGGGACCGTGCGCTCGATGAGCGTCTTCTACGCCATCCCGCTGCGGGGGACCAAGGAGGACTGGCTCACCAACGAGCTGCGCCGCTGGGACGAGCACACCCGAGAAGCGAATCGCTACCTCGACGTGCCCGGCGAGCACTACACGCTGATGGGTCCCCAGCACGTCCCCACCTTCCAGACCATCCTCCGGTCCGAGCTCGACCGGGCCCTCCACGGCAAGTGAACCCAGGAGACATGGCTGTGACGCGTGGTAAGAAGATCCTGATCACCGGTGGCACGGGGCAGGCGGCCCGCCCGGTCGCCGAGGCCCTCGCCGCCGACAACGAGGTCTGGTGCCTCGGCCGCTTCACCACTCCCGGCGTCGAGAACGAGCTTCGCGCCCAGGGCATCACGACGTATCGCTGGGACATGGGCGAGGACACCCTGGACGCGCTGCCCGACGACTTCACCCACGTCATGCACTCCGCGGTGCACCGAGGCCACGACGGCGACTTCGACACCGCCATCGAGATCAACTCGGTCGCCGTAGGACGGCTCATGGCGCACTGCCGCACGGCTGAGGCCTTCCTGCACGTGTCGACCGGTGCCTTTTACAAGCGCCAGACGCTCGACCACCAGTACAAGGAGACCGACCCACTGGATGGCGTGGCCGAATGGCTGCCGGCCTACCCCGTCTGCAAGATCGCGGCGGAGGGTGCCGCCCGCGCGTACGCCCGTACGCTCGGCGTGCCCACCACCATCGCGCGCCTCAACATCTCGTACGGCCCCGCCTCCTACGGCGGCGTGCCCGTCATGTACTTCAAGAAGATGCTCGCCGGCGAGCCCATCCCGATCCCGCTGGAAGGCCAGAACTGGGCATCGCTGATCCACACCGATGACCTCGTGCACCAGGTCCCGCTGCTGTGGGGCATCGCGAGCGCGCCCGCGACGGTCGTCAACTGGGGCGGTGACGAGCCGGTCGGGATGACCGACTGCGCCGAGTACATGTCCGCGATCACGGGTGTCGAGGCAAAGCTCGAGAGGACCGCCGTCACCCGTGAGACGTATGCCTTCGACAGCACCAAGCGGCGGTCGCTGATCGGCGACTGCACCGTCGAATGGCACGACGGCATCCGCCGCACGCTGCGCGCCCACTTCCCCGACATCCCCCTGAAGGATCCGAAGGGGGTCTCCGCGTGAACGATTCCCGCGCTGCGGCAGGACGGCGGACGCCGCGGCGACGCGTTTTCAGCGCACGCGAGCCGCCGAGAGGGACCGTTTCAGCACCGGCGTGAGGCGCTGTTCCACGAAGCGGTAGAGGAGCCAGGCGAGGCCCAGCATCACCAGCACGGTCAGGGCGAACGTCCCGTAGGAGGGGATGCCCAGCTTCTGGTGGAGCACCCAGACGACCACCCAGCCCAGATGCTCATGGACCAGGTAGAACGGGTAGGTCAGGGCGCCCGCCACGGTGAGCCAGCGCCAGTCGGCCCAGTTCAGCTTGCCGAGCGCGATCAGCGTCACCGCCACATAGCCGAAGGCGACGACGGCGATGATGCCGGTGGCCGACCGGTAGGAGAAGGCGTCGACGTTGGCCGGGTGCCACAGCTCGCGGATCGCGTAGTGCTGGCCGATCAGGAAGCTGATCCCGATGATGCCCCAGGCCAGGGCGTCATGGCCGAAGCGGTGGAGCAGATAGATGCCCATGCCTCCGATGAAGTACGAGGAGTACTCCGGCATCAGGACCACGTCCAGCAGCGGCAGGTCCGACGCCTCGGCGAACGCCGACCCCAGCGTCCAGACGGCGCAGAAGAGCACCACGCGGTGCCGGGTCGCGCCCGGGAGCACCACGAACAGCGCGAAGAGGGCGTAGAAGCGCAGCTCCGCCCACAGCGTCCAGCACACGCCCAGCACCCGGTCCACCCCGAGTGGCTGCTGGAGCATGGTGAGGTTGACCAGCGCGTCGCTGGGCGACACCGCCTTGTAGGCGACCCAGGGCAGTGCGAAGACGCCGGTCACCAGGATGATCGCGACCCAGTAGGCGGGGTAGAGGCGGGAGACGCGGGAGGCGAAGAACGAGCGCAGCGGCCGTCCCCATCCGCTCATGCAGATGACGAAGCCGCTGATGACGAAGAAGATCTGGACGCCCAGACAGCCATAGGCGAAGTAGCTGGAGAGGGTGGGGAACTGGGCGCGGGGCGAGGAGCCCCACGCCTGGGTTATCTCGCCGTCGCGGCCGCCGTAGTGGTACGCGGCCACCATGAGCGCGGCGAGCAGACGCAGCCCGTCCAGCGCCCGCAGCCGCACCGGATGGCCACCGCCGCGCGCCGCCGCCTTGGCGGTGCGCTCGGCGGATCGCTCCAGGTCGGCGGATCGCTCCAGGGACAGGTCGGGGGCGCGCGGCGGCGTCGGCGTGGGAGCCGTCGCCGCCGCGTTGGATATCGGCCCGGTGTCGGCGTTGGATATCGGCCCGGTGTCGGGGGCGGGCGGCGCGCTCATCCGGTGACCGTCCGCTTGAGGGCGGCCCGCTTCAGGGCCCGGGCCCGGCGTGCCACCTTGCGCACCGTCTCATTGCGCGGGATGAACGCCAGCTGCGAGGGCACCGCCCCGGGCAGGGCGAGCGCGGTCAGCCGGCGCTTCTTGAAGTAGCGCCAGGTGTTGTTGTCCAGGTGGGCGGCCAGATAGCGCTCGGCCGCCGGCCGCAGATCCGGGTAAATCTTGGCCTGCATGCAGAAGCCGACCGCGGTGACCAGCCCGGTGAGCCGCTTGCCCGCCCGCTCGTCCACCGGCTGGGCGGCGGCCACCGCCTTGTGGTCCTCGAGGTCGGGCAGCAGCGCGTCTACGATCGTCACCGGCATCCGGTTGCTGTTCTGGTACGGGGTGAGCCGCTCCAGCAGCGTGTCGGTGCCGATCCGGGCCACCGGCAGCCCGTAGAAGACGTCGGCGGTGAGCAGCGCGGTGGAGAAGCAGCCGATGACCAGGGCCGGGCTCATCCGCTGGTACAGCACCTCGGCGAGGACCGGGGTGTCCATGACGGTCAGCTCCGCGCCCAGCTCCGCGGCCTTCTTCTCCAGCATCCGCGACCAGCGGGCCGGGGCGGTGGGGTGCGGCTTGAAGACGACGGTGCGGTGGCCCAGCGCCACGGCGCCGCGCAGCATCCGCAGATGCAGCTCTTCCTCCTCCTGCGGGGAGAGGATGTCCAGCGCGGACAGGTACTGGCCGAGCAACAGCGCCGGGCCGTTCCCGACCGCGATCCGCTCGCTGGCGGAGGCGACACCGCGCGGGGCGGCGTCGGCGACCTCGGTGAGCACCTTGGTGAACACCTCGGTCGGCAGGATCTCCGGCTCGACGCCGAACTCGGTCAGCAGCAGCGGCCGCAGCCCGGGCACCAGGTCGAGGTGGAGCAGCCGGCGGATGCGGGTGCCGATCAGCGGGTCCAGCTTGTTGCGGGTCGGGCCGTAGCTCATCAGCCCGTCCGCGTAGACGTCGATGGGCGCGCCCTGGAACACATTGGCGACCGCCATCGCCGGGTTGACCTGGATGGACTCCAGGATCAGCTCGACCTTGTCGTCGCCGAGGTTCCACAGCAGCCGCAGATGGCGCTCCCACAGCGGGGCGTCGTCGATGCGCGGGGCCCAGCCGCCGGGGTGGAACGGCGAGATCGTCTCGTTCCAGGACAGCACCCGGTCGAAGCGGCCGCGCAGCCGCTCGAAGCCGGGCATCTCGTCCACCCGCGGGGTGGTCTCGGGCGTCGCGGCGTTGTTGCTGATCAGCAGCAGCCGGCGGTCGGCCGGGCCGACGCTGCCCGCGTCGATCGCGGCCGCGAGGGTCGCCGCCCCGTAGAGGGTCGAGGCGAGGAAGATCTGGGTGCGCTTGCGCTCCGCCAGGGGCTTGTAGGCGGACATCAGGCCGCCACCTCCGCCCCCGCGGACCGGCGCTTGACTCGCCGCAGTCGTGCGGCGCGCTCGTAGTCCATGGAATCCAGTGCGTCCTTCAATACGTCCTGGGGCATGCGTTTCATCGCCGCCGCCGACATGGAACGGAGTTTGCGTGCCACTTGTGGTTCGAATCTCTCGATGTTGCCGAGGTGGTGGGAAATGATCGCGCAATAGGTGCGGACGGCCTTCGGCAGCAGGGTGTCGGCGTCGCGGTCCCGTGCGGTTTCCTCGATCACCTGGTCGAACGCGCGGATGAAGTCCAGCTGCCGCACATCGCCGATCTGGGTGAGCGAGGAGGAGACCCCGCGCCGGTAGAACACCCCGGCCAGGCCGAGGACGGCGAAGCTGCGGGCCTCGCGGTGCAGCCGCCAGATCCAGGGCCGGTCCTCGGCGGTGCGCAGCCCGTGGGTGAAGTGCAGCAACCCCTCGTCGACCAGGCGGCGGTGGTACATGCCCGCCCAGGCGTAGGGGTAGTCGACGGAGGTGGAGCGGTCGGCCGGGAGGATCACGTCCCGCGGGTTCATCACCTCATTGCGGCGGCCGTGCGGCACCCGGGTGATGGAGCGCGCCCGGGCGGTGCACTGGACATGGTCGGTACGGACGAAGTCGCACCCCAAGTCCTCGATCGCCGCGAGCAGTTGGGCGTAGTAGCCGGGGGCCAGCCAGTCGTCGCCGTCGAGGAAGGCGATGTACTCCCCCGTGGCGTTGTCCAGGCCGGTGTTCCGGGCGGTGGCCAGCCCACCGTTCTTCTCGTGCCGCACGTAGACGGCCCCCGGGAGGTCGCGTTCTGCCCGCTCCAGGATCTCCGGCGTCCCGTCGGTGGCACAGTCGTCGACGAGAATGAATTCGAAGTCCTCGCGCGCGTTCGCGCGCAGACTTCTGAGCGTGTCGGGGGCATAGGTCTGCACGTTGTAGAACGGCACGATGACGGAGAGCTTAACCACGCGGGTGACGCTAGGTCGCCGGTCGGCATTCGTCTTGACCTAGGGTGTACGTAAAGGTGAACGAAGAACGTCGGAACGGTTAACCCGCCGCTCCAGCCAGCCGATTCTCCAATCGTCGACGTTCTGTTAACCCTTTGTTGCTCTTGCGTTGGGCCGTGAATCGACAACGCTTCCTAGCGTCTGCGACGTGTCCTCACGTACCAAATCCCCTGTGCGAGTCGCCGTGCTCGCCGACTCCGACACCCGGTGGAAATGGGGCGCGCTCACCGCGCATCGCCTCGTACCGGACGGGTCGGGTTCTGCCTCGGAGCGCCGCCTCGACGGCTTCCTGCTGCGCGGCCGCGCCACGCCGACCGCCCGGCAGCTCACCGAGGTCGGGGTGCGCGCCGACGCGATGCGCGAGGTCACGGGCGTGGAATTCGTACGGGCGATGGACCGTGAGCGCTATGACGTGATCGTCCTCTCCCTGGTCGGCGGCGCCGTCCAGGCCATGCTGCACGGACTGCGCCACGCCTGGGAGGGCGCCGACCGCCGCCCCGTGGTCGTCACCGGCTACGTCGGTGTCGTCTACGAGAAGCTGGCCGACGGGCTGCTGCTGCGCCACGGCGCCGATGTGGTGCTGGCCAACTCCCGCCATGACGCCGAGCGCTTCCGTGACGTCTACCGGGGCGTCGGCGCCGACGCGGAGAGCGTCGTGGAGTGCGCGCTGCCCTTCCTCGGCGGCGACCGCTACGACGAGAAGGCGCGGCTGGGCCGGAAGTACCCCGGCGGCACGGTCGTCTTCGCCGTCCAGCCGTCCGTCCCGGACAACCGCGCCGACCGCACCTATCTGCTGCGCCGCGCGGTGGAGCACGCGCGCCGCCACCCGGACCGCGAGGTCGTGGTCAAGCTGCGCTCCAAGCCGGGCGAGCACACCACCCATATCGAGGAGCTTCCCTACCAGAAGCTGATCGCGAAGTTCGGCGACAACCCGCCCGCCAACTTCCGGCTCGCCTACGGCAACATGGGCGAGGTCCTGGACACCGCGGACCTGCTGGTCACGGTCAGCTCCACGGCCGCCCTGGAGTCGCTGCACCGCTCCATACCGACCGCTGTGCTCACCGACCTCGGGGTGCGGGAGACGCTCGGCAACCACCACTTCCTCGGCTCCGGCTGCCTGGCCTCCTGGGACCAGCTGGACGCCGGGCACCTGCCCGAGCCGGACGCCGAGTGGCTCAGCCGCCAGGGCGTGGCCGCCGACGGGCCGTACGAGACCTGGTTCGACGCCGCGCGGGAGCGGGTGGCCGAGCTGGCCGCCGCACCGGCCCTGCCGCCGCTCGCCCCCTTCTACACCCCCGTCACCGCACCCGGCTATCTGCCCGGCCGGCTCGCCCGGTACGGCTTCGAGCCGGACGGCTCACCACGCCCCGGGGCCTTGGCCGAGGACGAGGCGCAGGTCTCCGCGTTGCGGCGGGTGGTGCGCAACACGATGCGGGAAGCGGCCCGCGGCGCCTATCGCCACGGCGTCCAGCGCGTGGCTCCCGTCATCCGGCGGATGGGGGAGCTGTGAGCAGGGGGCACCGCCCAGCGGTAGCTGGGGGAGCACGCGCGGCCGCCGGGTCGCAGCCGACGACGATGCCCGCACCTCTGCGCCGCGCGGGCGGAGAAGCGAACAAAAAGACGGCAGTGAGCGGCGACCCGCGCGCGAACCAAGAGGAGGCCGGGACGGCCTCGATCACCTCCGCAACCCCTGAAGGAGCCGCCATGACCGCCTCGAGCCCGTGCGTGCTCGCCGTGATCCCCGCCCGTGGCGGGTCGAAGGGCGTCCCCGCGAAGAACCTCGCCGCCGTCGGCGGCGTGCCGCTGGTCGCTCGCGCGGTCATGGAGTGCCGGGCGAGCCGCCTGGTGACGGACGTGGTCGTCTCCACCGACGACACCGGCATCGCGGCCGCGGCGCGCGGTGCGGGCGCGGTGGTCATCCAGCGGCCCACCGACATCGCGGGCGACACCGCCACCAGCGAGGCCGCGGTCATCCACGCGATGGACGCGTACGAGGCGTCGCACGGCACCACCGTGGACGTGGTGCTCCTGGTCCAGTGCACCAGCCCCTTCATCATCAGCGAGGACATCGACGGGGTGGCCGCGGCGGTCGCCGAGAAGGGCGCCGACACCGCCCTGACCGTCGCCCCCTTCCACGGCTTCGTCTGGCGCGAGGGCGAGAACCCCGAGACGGACGGCGGCGACGGGGTCAACCACGACAAGTCGTACCGCCCGCGCCGCCAGGACCGCCCCCAGGACTTCCTGGAGACCGGCGCCGCCTACGCGATGGACGCGCGCGGCTTCCGCAAGGCCGGGCACCGCTTCTTCGGCCGCACCGACCTGGTGCGCACCGACCCCGCCCGGGTGCTGGAGATCGACGATCCGCACGATCTGGCCCGCGCCCGCGCGCTCGCCCCGCTGTTCGACGCCGAGCGGCCGGGCGCCCTCCCCACCCGCGACGACATCGACGCGGTGGTACTCGATTTCGACGGCACCCAGACCGACGACAGGGTGCTCGTCGACTCCGAAGGACGCGAACTCGTGGCCGTGCACCGCGGCGACGGGCTCGGGATCGCCGCCCTGCGCCGCGCTGAGCTGGCGCTGCTGATCCTGTCCACGGAAAAGAACCCGGTCGTCGCCGCACGGGCCCGCAAACTCCAGGTCCCCGTGCTCCACGGCATCGACCGAAAAGATCTCGCACTGAAGCAGTGGTGCGAGGAGCAGGGCATCGCGCCGGAGCGCGTGCTCTACGTCGGCAACGACGTCAACGACCTCCCGTGCTTCGGCCTCGTCGGCTGGCCCGTGGCGGTCGCAGGTGCGCACGACGTCGTGCGCGGCGCCGCACGTGCGGTCACCTCCACCCCCGGAGGTGACGGCGCGATCCGCGAGATCGCCTCGTGGATTCTCGGAAAGGAACTGTCTTAAGTGAGCTCCAACTCTCGCCTCCGCACCCTCGGTGACAAGATCGCCGGACCCGGCCACCCGGTCTACGTCACCGGTGAGATCGGCATCAACCACAACGGCGACCTGGAGAACGCGTTCAAGCTGATCGACGTCGCCGCCGAGGCCGGCTGTGACGCGGTCAAGTTCCAGAAGCGAACCCCGGAGATCTGCACCCCCCGCGACCAGTGGGACATCGAGCGTGACACCCCCTGGGGCCGGATGACCTACATCGACTACCGCCACCGCGTGGAGTTCGGCGAGGACGAGTACCGCGCCATCTCCGAGCACTGCGCCAAGCGCGGCATCGACTGGTTCGCCTCCCCGTGGGACACCGAGGCCGTCGCCTTCCTGGAGAAGTTCGACGTCCCGGCGCACAAGGTGGCCTCCGCCTCGCTGACCGACGACGAGCTGCTGCGCGCCCTGCGGGCGACCGGCCGCACGATCATCCTGTCGACGGGCATGTCCACCCCCAAGCAGATCCGCCACGCGGTGGAGGTGCTCGGCAGCGACAACGTCCTGCTGTGCCACGCCACCTCCACGTACCCGGCCAAGGCCGAGGAGCTCAACCTGCGCGTGATCAACACGCTGCAGGCCGAGTACCCCAACGTGCCGATCGGCTACTCCGGCCACGAGACCGGTCTGCAGACCACCCTGGCCGCCGTGGCGCTGGGCGCCGCGTTCGTCGAGCGCCACATCACCCTCGACCGCGCCATGTGGGGCTCGGACCAGGCCGCCTCGGTCGAGCCGCAGGGCCTGCAGCGCCTGGTGCGGGACATCCGCATCATCGAGGAGTCCCTCGGTGACGGCGTCAAGAAGGTCTACGAGAGCGAGCTCGGCCCGATGAAGAAGCTCCGCCGCGTCGCGGGCGTCGTCGCCGAGTCCGAGTCCGAGTCCGCCGACCGCGAGCCCGCCGCGGTCTGAGGCACTCTGCCGTGAATCCACCGGCCGGTGAGCCCGGCCCTCGCCCGGAAGCGGCGGGCACCCCTGACTCGTCGGGGGCTGCCCGCCGCTTCCGGGCCCTGCCTTTGGACGGTGCGATGGTCTCCGCTGCCCCCCTTGCTCCTCCTGCCACGCTCGCCTTCGTCGAGAGCCCGGTTCAGCTGCTGAACGTACTGGAGTGGGCGTACGCCGACGCCCAGCGCGCCGGGGGCCCCAAGGCCACGGCGCCCCAGGACCTCACCGTGGTGGTGCTCTCCCCGCACGATCCGATGACCCGCGGCCAGCTGCGCCGGATGGCCGAGCTGGCGCGGGACGAGGGCTTCACCGTGCGCTGGGAGGACGCGCGCGGCGGGGCCGGTGCGCCGATCAAGACCATCGGCGGACTGCGCGGACCGCTGCGCCGGGCCGGGCGGATCGTCATAGGCGATCCGTTCTCCCGCTATGTCCAGCTGCTGCTGACCCTCACCCGGGCCAAGGACCTGGTCGTGGTGGACGACGGCACGGCCACCATGGAGTTCATCTCCCAGCTGGCCAACGGCGAGCCCCTGGTGCGCTGGCACCGGCGCGGCAGCAAGGGGCCGCGCGACATGGTCTTCGCGCCGGTCTCCGCCACCGCGCGCCGCCGGCTCACCCCGGGCACCAAGCGCCGGGTCGAGGTCTTCAGCTCGATGCCGGTGGAGCCGCCCGCCGGGATCACCATCACCGCCAACGACTTCGCCTGGACCCGCGCCCGGTTCGGCCCGCCCCGGCTCACCGGGGGCACCGACCTGGTGGGCACGTCCCTGGTCGAGACGGGCGTGGTGGACCTGGAGCGCTATCTGGAGGCGGTCGGCTCGCTGGCCCGCGCCCACGGCGCCACCCGCTACTTCGCCCACCGCCGGGAGAGCGCCGAGAAGCTGCACCGGGTCTCGGCCGAGGTGGGTCTGGAGATCGTACGGCCCGATCTGCCGCTCGAGCTGATAGCCCGCCGCGGCCCCATCGGCCACACGATCGTGAGCTTCCCCTCGACCGTGGTGCACACCCTGCCGCTCGCGCTCGTGGGCACCGGCGTCCAGGTCGCGGTCTGCGATGTGGACCCCGCCTGGCTGACCAGTGACGCCTCCCCGCGCGCCCAGGGCTTCCTGTCCGGGGTCACCGGGACGGCGCGCGATGTGCGCCGACTGGGCTCGGGGCCGCGGGCGGGGTCGCCCCCGCCGAGGGACGCGGCCCCGCCCAGGGACTCGATCCCGCAGCGGGACGCCGCTCCGCAGCGGGACGCGGCCCCGCCGGTGAACCCGGGACCGCCCGCGGCACCGGTCGCGGCGTCCTGAGACCGGTCGGGTGGCGTCCTGAGACCGGTCGCGCGGCGCCCGCGAGGCATCTCAGGTTCTGAGCTCGTCGCCCGTACGGCCGTGTGGCACATCTCACCTCGCGGCCGACCGGGAAATGCACTGTTATACCCCCTGACTAGGGGGATCATGCAGCGGGACGGGTACTTTTGCGTACCCGAACAGATTGAATTTTTGTTGATCGACATTCGGCGGACCCACCTGGCGTTCTACGCTTCTTCAGGTGAAGCAATTGATGTCCCTCGATGCGACCGATGTCACACCCGCCGACGCGCCCGCGCTGCCCGGCACGCTCCCCGAGGAGCTGCGTGCCGAACTCATCGCCTTCCGGCGCGACTTGCACATGCACCCCGAGCTCGGCAACTGCGAGTTCCGCACCACCGCCGCGATCAAGGCGCGGCTGGAGCAGGCGGGACTCGAGCCGCGGGTGCTGCCCTCCGGCACCGGTCTCATCTGTGACATCGGCCCGCGCGATGGCGTAGCGCCCCTGCTGGCGCTGCGCGCGGACATCGACGGGCTGCCCATCCCCGACACCAAGACGGTCGACTACCGCTCGACCGTCGCCGACCGCGCCCACGCCTGCGGCCACGATGTGCACACCACGGTGGTGCTCGGCGCCGGTCTGGTCCTGGCCGAGCTGGCCCGCGAGGGGCGGCTGGCGCGTCCGGTGCGGCTGCTGTTCCAGCCCGCCGAGGAGGTGCTGCCCGGCGGCGCGGCCGACGCGATCGAGGCGGGCGTGCTGGACGGCGTCGGCCGGATCCTGGCGCTGCACTGTGACCCGAAGGTCGAGGTCGGCCGGATCGGGCTGCGGGTCGGGCCGATCACCTCGGCCTGCGACCGGCTGGAGGTCTCGCTGGACGGGCCGGGCGGCCACACCGCGCGCCCCCATCTGACCACCGACCTGGTGACCGCCGTCGCCAAGGTGATCACCGAGGTGCCCGCGCTGCTGGCCCGCCGGGTGGACGCCCGCTCGGGCCTGGCCGTCACCTGGGGCCGGGTGGAGTCGGGCCACGCCTGCAATGTGATCCCGCAGCACGCCGAGCTGTCGGCCACGGTCCGCTGCCTGGACCTGCCCGCCTGGCGGGAGGCGCCCGACCTGGTCCACGCCGCGGTGGACGAGATCGCCACCCTGCACCGCGCCAAGTCGGAGATCAACTACATCCGCGGGGTCCCGCCGGTGGTGAACGAGGCGAGCTCCACCGAGCTGCTGCGGGACGCGATGATCGCCCGCCGGGGCGCGGACGCGGTCGAGGGCACCGAGCAGTCCCTGGGTGGCGAGGACTTCTCCTGGTACCTGGAGCGGGTGCCCGGCGCGATGGCCCGCCTCGGCGTCCGCAAGGTCGGCGACACCACCCGGCGCGACCTCCACGCGGGCGACTTCGACGTGGACGAGGGCGCGATCGCGGTGGGCGTGGAGCTGTTCACGGCCGCGGTGCTGCTGGACCGGAACGCTTAAGCCCCGGCGGGGGCGTAAGCGTGGCGGGGGCGCGCCTGGCAGGGGCGCGCCGCCCGGCCACCCGGTCGTCGGCACCGTCTGGCGCGTCGGCGCCGGCCGCCAGGGTACGGATCAGCCAACCGTCCGAGATTGCCCTGTACGTGAAGGCGTTCGAGCAATTGCGCGGCATGGCCGTGTACGGGGCCGAGGCGCGGGCGTTGATCCTCAAGGCCATCGAGGCCCTGCACTGACCCGGGGCGCGGCGGGCCCTCGAATCCGCCAAACGGGGGACCGATCACCCGTACCGGCCGGGCCGACCGCGGGTACCGTTCTGAGTGTCGAGGTCAGAACGGAGTTCGGCATGCCACAGAGCATTGAAGAACACACCGGTGCACGCATCGCTCGTATCCGCCGCGAACGCGACCTGACCCAGCAAGGTCTGGCCATGCGCGCCAACGTCTCGAAGTCCCTGCTGTCCAAGGTCGAGTGCGGGCAGCGGCCCGCCTCGCCATCACTCGTCGCGGCCTGCGCACGCGCGCTCAGCGTGACCACCTCGGACCTCCTCGGCCAGCCCTACACCCGGGAGCTTCGGCGCGAGCGGCTCGACGAGGTGATACAGCCCATCCGAGTCAGCATGGAGAACTGGGACATCCCCCTCGATTGGCAGGTGCCGACCCGCCCGGTCGCGCTTATCCGTGCCGATATGGAGAGGGTGTTGGCGCAGCGGCGGCAGGCCGAGTACCTGCCGATGGCCGTCGACCTCCCAGCGCTCATCGACGAATGCGTGCAGGCCATACACACCACCAGCGGCGAAGAGCAGCGGCAGGCACACGAATGCCTGGCATGGGCGTTCCGGTGCGTCTTCACGCTGGCCTGGTCCTTCGGATACGTGGATCTGGCCGCCGTTGCCCTGCAACGCCTGGACTGGGCGGCACCTCGCGCCGACGAACCGGGCCTTGCCGCCATGTACGGCTACCTGCGTGCCCAGACCACCCTCTCCTCCAGCCGGTACGACCTGGGCATGCGCATCGTGGACGGCACGCTCCGGGATCTGGAAGGGCAGGATGCGCGGAGTAGGGACGGTCTGGCCGCGATGGCTGGTGTCCTTCAGCTGCGGGCGGCTGTGATCGCCGGCCGAATGAAGGATCCCCACCAAGTGGAGGCCCGCGTCGCCGAGGCCCGCGAACTGGCGGAACGGACCGGCGAGACCGCCGCCTACGGCGTGGGGTGGGGGCCGACGAATGTCGGCGTCCACGCCGTCGCGATCGCCTGCGACCTGGAGGAGTACGACCAGGCTGTCCAACTGGCGGACGACGTGCGGTTCCCCAAGCGCTGGGACCGGTCCCGGGCGGGGCATCACTGGCTGGACCTGAGCAGGGCCAACGTTTGGACTGGGGATTCGGCGCAGGCACTCGGCTGCCTGCAGAGGGCACGCCGGACAGCGCCGCAGCAGACGCGGTATCACCCCACCACCCGCGAGGCGGTCATCGCCCTGCGGTCGCGTGAGCGGTCGCGCAGCAGCGAGCTTGCCGAATTCGCGAACTGGATCGGCCTGTAGCACGGGCAGTTGCTGTCGAGTTGCACAGTTCAGTGCAACTCGACGCTCTGTCAGGTCGACACGATGTGACGGTAAGGACACAGAACGTGCACGGAGCCGACCATGACGACCAGACCCCTGCCGTGGACACCGCCGAACACCGAGGACGCCGAGGCGTTACCGGTGGGCACATGGTGGGATGCCGTCAGAGCCGCCCCGACCGTCGGGGAACGCGCCCTCGAACTGCTCGGCGACGAGACCGGCGCCGTCATCCAGGACAAGCACGGCCCCCTCTACTGGCTCGTCGCCGTGGGCTCCGCTACGAGCTGGCACCTGAGGCAGGTTCGCGTCCTCACCGAGCTGACGGATGAGCGCACCTACCTGGGCGTACCGCCTATTTCCAGGACGGAGGGTCCCGGCATCCACTGGCGTGTGCCGCTCTCGGCCGAGCACTACCTCACCGACGCCGTCAAGCTATGGGGAGCGCTGGCCGAGGCCGACCGGGCCGAGCTGGGCCCGGTCCCGCAGGGCCGCCAGACCTGCTATCGCTGCCAACTGCCCACCGACGAGCCGGTCATCATCGCCATCGAGCACAGCGGCAGCGTCGCCAGCGCGACCATCTACGCCTGCCCCTCTCACGCCCGGGACCACCCGCGCGACGCCGTCGCCCAGGCCGCCGCAAGGCGCCGTGCCCTCGACCGCGGCAGGGTCCGATGACGGCCGCCGAGCAGACCGCCGAGCAGGCCAAGGACCCGTTCGTCGACGAGGCGTGGCGCGCGGCCATCGAACACGCCGCGGGCTGCCTGACCTGCCGGACGCCCGGCGCCGGGTGCGAGACCGGGGAGCGGCTGCTCCGCGCCTACGAGGGGGCCATGCGGCAGGCCCGAGCGGAAGAGGCTCCATGAGGCTCTGCGCGGTCCCCGCGCTGCTGGTGCTCCCCGTCGCCCTCTGCGTCGCAGGCGCCCCGGACCCATAGACCGGGTGGGTCGCTGGTGTTCCGGGCCCCCGTACCGGACGACGGCGCCAGCGGCCCACCCTCCCCGGCAACCTGCGGTCGGTGCGGCCAGACACGGCCGCCGCCCGCAGGGCAGAGACTCCGGCCCCGACCTGGGGACTGTGGGCCGGAGTTCCCACATGAGAAACCCCCCGCCCCGGCCGCCCCCCTTATCGGTGAGGACGGACCGGCCGGAGCGGACCTTTACGCAGGCGCCCAAGCGCCCGTACTCAGGAGGTGCAACCGTGACCGTCGAGAACAAGCACAAGGGCGATCCCGCCCCGATCAAGCCGTGGACGCCCCCGCCGCCGCCCCCGCCGGACGGCACGCCGCCCCCGAGGGAGAAGTGAGGGCCCATGGCCGAGGACTGGCGACCGCGTCACGCGGCGTTGCTGGAAGCCCTCGCCGCGTCCGGCGAGCTGCCGGACGCCTGGCGCCCGGCCTTCGACGCCGTCCCGCGCCACCACTTCATCCCCGGCGAGATCTGGGAGCAGCGGGCCACCTGCGTTCCCGTGACGACGGACGCGGCCTGGTGGGACCTCGTCTACCGGGATGTGCCGATCGTGACGCAGGTGGACGACGGGCTAAGGGACGGCCCGTCCATCGCGACCTCGTCCAACTCCATGCCCACGATGGTGGCGCGCATGCTCACCGCGCTGGAGGTCGCGGACGGGCAGCGCGTGTTGGAGATCGGCACCGGCAGCGGCTGGAACGCCGCGCTGCTCGCCGCGCGCCTGGGGAGCGGGAACGTCACCACCGTCGAGGTGGATCCGGTGCTGGCGGAGAAGGCCGCGAAGGTTATCGAGGAGGCCGGGTACAGCCCCGATGTGGTCTGGGGCGACGGCGCACGGGGGTGGGAGTCCGGGGCGCCGTACGACCGGATCATCGCGACCTGTTCGGTGCGCCGCATCCCCTACGCATGGGTACGGCAGACCGAGCCGGGCGGGCTCATCCTCGCCCCGCTGGCGGGGGACTTCTGGTCCGGGGTGCTGGTGCGGCTCGACGTGGGCGGCGATGGGGTGGCCTCCGGCCGGTTCGTGGGCGGTGCCCGGTTCATGCCGATGCGCTCGGAGCGCCCTGGCCCGGACGTCCCGGTGGACAGCGGAACCGGGCGGCGCGGCCGCACCGGCGCGTTTCCCGCCGGCACCATGGCGGGCCTCGGTTTCGCCCTTTACGCGGGTGCGAAGCTGCCGGGTGTGGTCATGGTCGACGGAGCACCGGACGGCAGGTACCAGATCTGGCTCCACGATCGAAAGGGGTCGGCGGCCACGGTCACCCAGGAGGAGGTGTGGAGTTACGGCCCACGTCAGCTGTGGGAGGAGGTCACCGCCGTGCACGAGGCGTACGTGAACGACGGCAGCCCGGACTCCGGCGACTTCGGGTTGACCGTCTCCCCCGGCGGACAGCGGCTCTGGCTCCGCTCGCCTGACGCACCCCTCGACTGAGCGTTCGGACCGACCCCGGCCCCGTCCGTGCGCGACCGCCGTGGCGCGCGGACGGGGCTTTCGCGTGTCCGAGCCCACCCTCATGTCCTAGCTGCCGCATCCCACGCCCAGAACCAACTGACAATCGTCAGGTGACATCTGTAAGGTCATCTGCGCGAGCGCCCGGAACCCGCACGGACCGCTCTGATCGAGGAAGGCGATATGACCACCACCACGCCCGAGGCCGCCGGCACGGCGGACGCGCCGTTCTTCCCGGCCCCGCGCAGCTGCCCGTTCAGCGCGCCGCCGCGGCACACCGAGTTCCGGGAGGCCGGAGGGTTGCACCAGGTCACCATCTGGGACGGTTCCCGGCACTGGCTGGCCACCCGGCACGCGGACATCCGGGCCGTTCTCGCCCACCCGGCCCTCAGCGCCGATGTCCGCAACCCCGACTTCCCGCTGGTCCACTCCAACCAGCCCGAGCACGAGGGCGGACTGTTCCTGCGCCTGGACGACCCCGAGCACGCGCGGCTGCGGCAGATGCTCACCAAGGAGTTCAGTGTCAAGCGCACCCGGGCGATGCGCGAAAAGCTGCTGGAGATCACGGACGAGCTGATCGACGGGATGCTCGCCAAGGGCGGCCCCGTGGACTTCATCCAGGACTTCGCACTGCCGCTGCCGTCCCGTGCCATCTGCCTCATCCTGGGCGTCCCCTACGAGGACCACGATCTCTTCCAGCGGCACGCCAACGCGGGTACGGACCTGGGCGTCGGCCACGAGGAGCGCGCCCGGCTCCAGCGCGAGGCATTCGCGTACTACTCGGCCCTCGTGGAGCGCAAGCGACGCGAGCCGGCCGACGACATGATCAGCCGACTGCTGGCCGACCACACCGGCCCGGACGGCTTCGCCCCCGAGATGCTGCCCGTCCTGGTGGGAATCCTGGTCGGCGCCGGGCACGAGACGACGGCCAACATGCTCGGCCTGGGCACCGTGGCGCTGCTGCTCAACCCCGACCAGCGCGACCGGTTGCGGGAGCGTCCGGAGCTGGCCCCGAGCGCCGCCGAGGAGATGCTGCGCTACTGGAGCATCGTCTCCACCGACCCGCGGCGCGTGGCCCTGGAGGACGTCGAGATCGGCGGGCACCTCATACGCAAGGGTGAGGGCGTCATCGTCTCGCTGATCGCCGGGAACCGCGACCCGCGGGTCTTCGGCGCCGGCGAGGGCGAATGCCCCGCGGACACGCTCGACATCGGGCGCAACGCGCGCAACCACGTGGCCTTCGGTTTCGGTTCGCACCAGTGCCTGGGCCAGAACCTGGCCCGGGTGGAGATGCAGGTCGCCTGGCCACGGCTGTTCGAGCGGATCCCCGACCTACGACTCGCCGCGGCGAAGGACCAGTTGGACTTCAAGAAGAACTCGATCGTCTACGGACTCACCTCCCTCCCGGTCACCTGGTGACGGCGTCATGACCGAGACCCGGACCTTCCCGGTCGGCGGCTACGCCGACGGCCGGGGCACCCGCATGGCGGGAAGGGCGGCACTGGTGACCGGTGCCGGAAGCGCGGGCGATTTCCTGGGCACCGGAGCGGCCACGGCCATGCTGCTGGCCGCTCAGGGCGCCACCGTCGGCATCCTCGACATCGACGGGGATCGCGCGGCACACACCGGCGAGCGCATCGAGAGCAGCGGCGGACGGGCCATCCCGCTCACCGCGGACATCACCGACGAGGACGCGGCACGGGCGGCGGTGGACGGCTTCGCCGCGCGGGCGGGGCGGCTCGACGCGGTCGTCAACAACGCGGGCATCGCCGACGAGGGCGGCCTCGCGGCCACCACCCGCGCGGGCTGGGACCGGGTCTTCGCCCTCAACGTGACCGCGGCCATGCAGGTCGCCCGCGCCGCTCACCCGCACCTCGTGCGCAGTGGTAGCGGCTCCATCGTCAACATTTCCTCCATCGCGGCGCTGCGCGGCTTCGGCAGCGGCGCGTACGGCGCCAGCAAGGGCGCGCTCCAGTCCCTGACCATCGATCTGGCCTACGCCTGGGGGCCGGACAACATCCGCGTCAACTGCCTCGTCCCCGGCCATCTGCACACCCCCATCGGCGATCACGGCGGGGAAGAGGGGCGGTGGATACGCCGCGCGGCCAACCTGCTCGGTGTCGAGGGCACCGCCTGGGACCTGGCCTGGGCCGTCCTCTTCCTCGCCGGCGCGGAATCGCGCTGGATCACCGGCACCGTCATCCCCGTCGACGCGGGTACGACCACGGCCACCGTGCTGGGCATGCTGCCCCGCCTGGCCGCATCCGAGCCGAGGTGAGCGGGTCGTGCGGGAGACGCCCGGACGGTGGCCCGGCCCGGACCGGACCGGACCGTCCCGTCCCGGACTGGACTGGTCCGGACCGTCCCGGGCCGGACCGTCTCGACCCGGACCCGTCCCGTCCCGGACCGACTCGTCCCGCCCCGACCCGGCCCGACCCGGCCCCGCCCGGGACGACCGGGAAACCGTCCGGCATCGAGGTGTCGCAGAATGAGGACCATGAACGACGACACCGGGAGCGCCGTCGGCATCGCACGCCGCCGCAATCCCCGCGGCCAGGGAGAGCGGCTTCGCGCGGAGATCCTGGCCGCCGTCGCACGGCTCCTCGACCAGAAGCTCACCGACAACGCCCTGCCGATCTCCTTGCGGGAGGTCGCCCGTGAAGTCGGCATCGCCGCCCAGAGCATGTATCTGCACTTCGCCGACAAGGACCAACTCGCCCGCGCCGTCGCCGAGGACGGCTACCAGCGCGCGGTCGCGGCCATGCGCGACGCGGACGCCGAGGCGGCGGCGAACGGCGCCGACGCCCCCGGACGCCTGCGGGCCCAGGCCAACGCCTTCTACGGCTTCGCCCGTGCGGAGCGCGGTGTCGTGCGCATGATGTTCGGCCACAACGCGTCGAGCTTCGGCGAGCCGGGCCAGGCCCACCCGGCCCGTCTGATGTGGGAGCAGTGGCTCGACGCCGTCCGCGCCTGCGAGAAGGAGGAGGGGCTGCGATGGCCGGACGGCGCCGAACAGACCGCGATGGTCCTGTGGTCCGCCCTCTTCGGCCGTTTCGTCCTGTGGAGCTCCACCTTCGAACGGCACGACGCGCGGGAACTCACCACGTTCGTCGACCGCGTCGTCGGCACCCTCCTGCGCGACGCACGCCGCTTCGCTCCCGGTGCCTCATCCGCCGGGTCGGATTCACCTGCTCGCAACAGTCCGTAGACCTGGCGGTAACGAGAGGTTCGCGACGATCCGATAACGGCTTCCGAGGGGGCCTTTATCTGGCATCTACGCGCGTTACGATGCGGCGGAGCCAGCGCCGCAAGGGGCGCTTCGAGATCATCAGAGGGGAACCCTCGTGCGCCGGGTATCCACGATAGCTGTCGCGGGCATTGCCACCGCGGCTCTCGCATTCTCCGTCACCGCGT
Organism: Streptomyces sp. 5-10; assembly: GCF_014712245.1. Taxonomy (NCBI): domain Bacteria; kingdom Bacillati; phylum Actinomycetota; class Actinomycetes; order Kitasatosporales; family Streptomycetaceae; genus Streptomyces; species Streptomyces sp. 5-10. The sequence goes on along the minus strand of NZ_JACVYG010000066.1, from coordinate 28,021 downwards.
GTGGCAGCAGTTCCGAAGAGGGAAGCAAGGACGCCGGTGTCGGCCTGGCCTACGACGTGGGCGGCCGCGGCGACCACTCCTTCAACGACTCCGCCGCCAAGGGCTACGACAAGGCCCTGAAGGACTTCGACGTCAAGGGCAAGGAGCTGACGGCGAAGGACGGCGACACGGACGCCGACCGCTACGACAAGCTGGCGAGCCTCGCCGAGGCGGGCTACAACCCCGTCATAGGCGTCGGCTACGCGTGGACCCCCTCGCTCACCAAGGCCGCCAAGAAGTACAAGGACACCGACTTCGCCATCGTCGACTCGGTCGTCGACGCCAAGAACGTGGCCAGCCTGGTCTCCGCCGAGCACGAGGGCTCCTACCTCGCCGGCGTGGCGGCGGGGCTGAAGACCAAGTCCAACAAGGTCGGCTTCATCGGCGGCACCGACAGCGCGCTGATCAAGAAGTTCGCGGGCGGCTTCCAGCAGGGCCTGAAGGACACCAACCCCAAGGCGTCCCTGGACGTCCAGTGGGTGCAGGTCGGTTCGCCCAAGGGCTTCGGCATGCCGGACCGCGGCAAGGACATCGCCGAGGGCATGCTCTCCAACAAGGTCGACGTGATCTTCTCCGCGGCGGGCGGCTCCGGCGCGGGCGCCATCGAGGCGACCGCCGGGAAGAAGGGCACCTGGTCGATCGGCGTCGACGGCGACCAGTACTACGACAAGGGCCTGGCCCAGTACAAGAACTCGATCCTGACCTCCATGGTCAAGACCGTGGACGGCTCGGTCTACGACTTCATCAAGAGCGTCGTGAAGGACAAGAAGCCCGAGAGCGGCGTCCAGTCTTACGACCTCAAGCGCGGCGGCGTCTCCCTCTCCTACTCCGGCGGCTTCATCAACGACATCAAGCCGAAGATCGAGGCGGCCAAGAAGAAGATCATCGACGGTCAGATCAAGGTCCAGGACACCTACAAGGACTGAAGCCCAGCGCCACGGACCCGCGACGAGACCCCCGGGCGTCCGCCCCGGGTCCGCCCGGGTCCGTGGCGTACCCCGGCCGGTCCGGCCCCCGGCCAGCCCCACCCCCCTCCGCCCCTCAGGAGTGCGCCATCAAAGCCGCCAGCCCACCCAAGGGCGCTCCCGCCGGTGCCGTCACCGACGTCGCCGTAGAACTCCACGGAATCACCAAGCGGTTCCCCGGAGTCGTCGCCAACCACGACATCGACATCACCGTGCGCCGCGGCACCGTGCACGCCCTCGTGGGCGAGAACGGCGCGGGCAAGTCGACCCTGATGAAGATCCTCTACGGGATGCAGCGCCCGGACGAGGGCAGCATCGCGATCGACGGCGAGACGGTGGAACTGCACTCCCCGGCGGACGCCATATCCCGCGGTGTGGGCATGGTGCACCAGCACTTCATGCTCGCCGACAACTTCACCGTGCTGGAGAACGTGGTCCTCGGCGCCGAGAAGCTGTACGGCATCGCCGGCAAGGCGCGGGCCCGGATCAAGGAGATCTCCGACGCCTACGGTCTTGGCGTCCGTCCCGATGTCCTCGTCGAGGACCTGGGCGTGGCGGACCGTCAGCGCGTGGAGATCCTCAAGGTCCTCTACCGGGGCGCCCGGACGCTGATCCTCGACGAGCCGACCGCCGTGCTCGTCCCGCAGGAGGTCGACGCGCTCTTCGACAACCTCCGCGAGCTCAAGTCCGAGGGCCTGACGGTGCTGTTCATCTCGCACAAGCTGGGCGAGGTGCTGTCCGTGGCCGATGACATCACCGTCATCCGGCGCGGCACCACGGTCGCCTCCGTCGTGCCGTCCGAGACCAACCCCCGGCAGCTGGCCGAGCTGATGGTCGGCAGCGAGCTGCCCTCGCCCGAGACCCGCGAATCCACCGTCACCGACACCGACATGCTCGTCGTGGACGCGCTGCGGCTGACCGCCACCGATGTGGACGGGGTGGAGCGGGCCGTGCTCGACGACATCGACTTCCGCATCCGCAAGGGCGAAGTCCTCGGCATCGCCGGTGTGGAGGGCAACGGCCAGGCCGAACTCGTCGAGGCCATCATGGGCATGCGCGACCCCGACGCCGGCACCATCACCCTCGACGGCGCCGACATCTCCCACGCGCCCACCCGCAAGCGGCGCGAGGACGGCATCGGCTACATCCCCGAGGACCGCCACCGGCACGGACTGCTGCTGGAGGCGCCGCTGTGGGAGAACCGCATCCTCGGCCATGTCACCGAGGAGCCCAACAGCAGGGCCGGACTGCTCAACCCGGCCGCCGCCCGGCGCGACACCGAGCGGATCGTCGCCGAGTACGACGTGCGTACGCCGGGGATCGAGGTCACCGCGGCCTCGCTGTCGGGCGGCAACCAGCAGAAGCTGATCGTCGGCCGGGAGATGAGCCACCACCCCAAGCTGCTGATCGCCGCGCACCCCACCCGGGGTGTGGACGTGGGCGCCCAGGCGCAGATCTGGGACCAGATCCGCGCCGCGCGCCGGGACGGCCTGGCCGTGCTGCTGATCTCGGCCGACCTGGACGAGCTGATCGGCCTGTCCGACACCCTGCGGGTGATGTACCGCGGCCGGCTGGTCGCCGACGCCGACCCCGCCACGATCACCCCGGAGGAGCTGGGCTCGGCCATGACCGGCGCCGCCTCCGGCCATCTGGAGGGCCCGGCGGACGACGGGACCGAGGCCGCGACCGGGGCTGCGGCCGGGGCCGCCTCTGGTACCGAGGCCGGAACCGCGACCGATGCCGGGACCGAGGCCGCGACCGGGGGAGAGGACCGATGAAGAAGCTGGACAAGGAGCGGGTGCTGCTCGCGGTCGCGGCCCCGGTGCTGGCGCTCGCCGCCGCGTTCGTGCTGACCGCGCTGGTGCTGCTGGCGACCGGCAAGCAGCCGTTCAACGCCTTCGGCATCATGTTCGACTACGGCGTGAAGGCCGACAGCCAGGTCTACATCCTCAACAAGGCGACCACGTACTACCTGGCGGGGCTCGCGGTGGCCATCGGCTTCCGGATGAACCTCTTCAACATCGGCGTCGACGGCCAGTACCGGCTCGCCGCCTTCTTCGCCGCCGTCGTCGGCGGGGCGCTGAAGCTGCCCGGGCTGGTGCAGATCCCGCTGATCCTGCTGGTCGCCATGCTCGTCGGCGCCATGTGGGCGTCCATCGCCGGTCTGCTGAAGGTCTACCGGGGCGTCAGCGAGGTGATCAGCACCATCATGCTGAACTCCCTCTCGGGCATCGTCATCAGCTATCTGCTGGTGGACGGGCGGCTGGCCGACCTGGACAAGCAGACCAACATCGTGGCCACCGACCCGCTGCCGTCCTCCAGCCACTTCTTCACCATCCCGGCGGGCGGCGACCTCGACCCCATCTGGGGCTTCATCGTCGTCGCGGCGCTCGCGGGCGTCGGCTTCTGGTTCCTGCTCGGCCGCACCCGGTTCGGCTTCGACCTGCGCGCGGTGGGCCGCTCCGAGTCCGCCGCCCAGGCCAGCGGCGTCAACGTCAAGCGCATGGTGCTCACCAGCATGCTGCTCTCGGGCGCGATGGCCGGTCTGATCGGCATGCCGACCCTGCTCAACGACACGTACCAGTTCACCTCCGACTTCCCCACCGGCGTCGGCTTCACCGGTATCGCCATCGCGCTGCTCGGCCGCAACAACCCGGTCGGCATCGGCCTGGCCGCCGTGCTGTGGGGCTTCCTCGAGCGCGGCGCCAACCGCCTGGAGTTCGAGGGCTACGACAAGGAGATCGTCGGCGTGATGCAGGGCGTGATCGTCCTGTGCGTCGTCATCGCGTACGAACTGGTGCGCCGCTACGGGCTCAAGCGCCAGCAGCAGAGGGTGGGCGCGGAGCTCGCCGCCCAGGCCAAGGCCGACAAGGGTACGGACAAGCAGGAGACGGAGGTGCCGGCATGAGTGCCACGGTGACCACCACCAAGAGCACGAGCACGCCGGGCAAGGGGAACGGGCCCGCCTCCCGGATGTCCCTGGGCAAGGTGCTGCTGATCGTCGCCGGCGCGCTGATCGCGCTGTCGGTGCTGCGGACGCTCGTCGACGCCGCCCAGCAGGCGGACTTCGACCGCGTCACCTCCTCCGGGCAGATCGGCGCCGCGCTCTCCATGGCCGTGCCGATCGGCCTCGCGGGCCTCGGCGGGCTGTGGTCCGAGCGGGCCGGTGTGGTCAACATCGGCCTCGAGGGCATGATGATCCTCGGCACCTTCTTCGGCGCCTGGGCCGGCTACCAGACCAACCCCTGGGTGGGGGTGCTCGCGGGCGTCCTCGGCGGCGCGGTGGGCGGTCTGGTGCACGCGGTGGCCACCGTCACCTTCGGGGTGGACCACATCATCTCCGGTGTGGCGATGAACATCCTCGCCCTCGGCGCCACCACCTATCTGGCCAAGCGCTGGTTCGAGCCGCTGGCCGACATCGGCGGCTCCCCGAAGAACTCCCCGCAGGTCGACCCCATCCAGTCGTTCACCGTCCCCGGACTGTCCGACTGGCTCGCCGACCTGGAGAACCACCACTGGTTCCTGGTCTCGGACGTCGCGGGCATCCTCGGCGGCCTGGTCACCGACATCTCGGCCCTCACCGTCGTCTCCGTCCTGCTGGTCGTGGGCAGCTTCTTCGCCCTGTGGCGGACCTCGTTCGGGCTGCGGCTGCGGTCCTGCGGTGAGAACCCGACGGCGGCCGAGTCCCTCGGAGTCAACGTCTACCTCTACAAGTACGCGGCCGTGGTGATCTCCGGCGCGCTCGCCGGGCTCGGCGGCGTCTTCCTCGCCCTCGTCCGCTCGCACATCTACAACGAGGGCCAGACCGGCGGCCGCGGTTACATCGGCCTCGCCGCCATGCTCTTCGGCAACTGGCGGCCGGGCGGGCTCGCGATGGGCGCCGGTCTCTTCGGCTACTCCGACGCGCTGCAGCTGCGCAACGGCGGGGCCACCGTGCACGCCCTGCTGCTCCTCGTCGCGCTCGGCCTCGCCGCGCTGGCGGCCTGGCGTATTGTCCGCAAGAGTTATGTCGCGGGCGCGGTGTCCGGCGCCGCGGCCGTCGCGCTGCTGCTGTGGTACGCCCTGACCGACACGGTCCCCAACGACCTGGTCAGCGCCACGCCGTACATCGTGACCCTGCTGGTCATGGGGCTCGCCTCACAGCGGCTGCGGATGCCCAAGGCGAACAACAGGCCCTACCGGAAGGGACAGGGCACATGACCACTTCCGCCGCCGCGGCCCCCGACTGGGAGGGCTTGCGGGTACAGGCCCGGGACGCCATGTCCCGGGCCTACGCCCCCTACTCCGGCTTCCCGGTGGGCGCCGCGGCGCTCGTCGACGACGGCCGCACGGTCAGCGGCTGCAATGTGGAGAACGCCGCGTACGGCGTCGCGCTGTGCGCCGAATGCGGGCTGGTCTCCTCCCTCGTCGCCTCCGGCGGCGGCCGCCTCACCGCCTTCACCTGCTGCGACCGCGAGGGCACCGTGCTGATGCCCTGCGGCCGCTGCCGTCAGCTGCTGTGGGAGCACGGCGGCCCGGAGCTCCAGGTGGACACCGCCACGGGCATCCGCCCGCTCGCCGAACTCCTCCCGGACGCCTTCGGCCCCGCCGACCTCCGCCGCGCCGCGGCCCACGGCTGACGCCCCGCGCCGCCTCGGCCCGCCCGGTCGGGCCCCTGAATCGGCCCGCCCGGTCGGCCCCCCCGAACACGAAAGGCCCCGTACAGCCCCCATGGACGCCATCTCCGTCATCCGCGCCAAGCGCGACGGCACCCGCCTCACCGACGCCCAGATCGACTGGATCATCGACGCCTACACGCGCGGCGAGGTGGCGGACGAGCAGATGTCCGCCCTCGCGATGGCGATCTTCCTCAACGGCATGGACCGGGCCGAGATCGCCCGCTGGACCGCCGCGATGATCGCGTCCGGTGAGCGGATGGACTTCTCCTCCCTGCCGCGCCCGACCGCCGACAAGCACTCCACCGGCGGCGTCGGCGACAAGATCACCCTGCCGCTCGCCCCGCTCGTGGCCGCCTGCGGAGCCGCCGTACCGCAGCTCTCCGGCCGCGGCCTGGGCCACACCGGCGGCACCCTGGACAAGCTGGAGTCCATCCCCGGCTGGCGCGCCCAGCTGTCAGGCGGCGACATGCTGGCCGTCCTCCGCGACGTCGGCTCGGTCATCTGCGCGGCGGGCGAGGGGCTGGCCCGGGCCGACAAGAAGCTGTACGCGCTGCGCGATGTCACCGGCACGGTCGAGTCGATCCCGCTCATCGCCTCCTCGATCATGTCCAAGAAGATCGCCGAGGGCACCGGCTCCCTGGTCCTGGACGTCAAGGTGGGCTCCGGCGCCTTCATGAAGGACATCGACTCCGCGCGCGAGCTGGCCGGCACGATGGTCGGCCTCGGCAATGACCACGGCGTCCGTACGACCGCCCTGCTCACCGACATGTCCACCCCGCTCGGCCGGACGGCGGGCAACGCGCTCGAGGTCCGCGAGTCCGTGGAGGTCCTGGCGGGCGGCGGCCCGGCCGACGTCGTCGAGCTCACCCTCGCCCTGGCCCGCGAGATGCTGGACGCGGCGGGCCTGAAGGACGCCGACCCCACCAAGGCCCTGGCCGACGGCACCGCGATGGACCACTGGCGCCGCATGATCGCCGCCCAGGGCGGCGACCCGGACGCCCCGCTCCCGGTGGCCCGCGAACAGCACGTCCTCCGCGCCGAGTCGACCGGCGTGCTCACCCGCCTCGACGCCTACGCGGTGGGCCTCGCCGCCTGGCGCCTGGGCGCGGGCCGCGCCCGCAAGGAGGACCCGGTACAGGCGGGCGCGGGCGTGGAGCTCCACGCCAAACCGGGCGACCACGTCACCACCGGCCAGCCCCTCCTGACCCTCCACACCGACACCCCCTCCGCGTTCGCCTACGCCCTTCAGGCCCTGGACGGCGCGATCGCCTACGCCCCCGCGAACACGGAATTCACCACCACCCCGATCGTCCTGGACCGCATCGCCTGACCCGGCGGCCCACCACCCACGCGCCCGCGGCCGCTACCGGGTGTCTGGCGGGGGCTTCGCCCCCGGACCCCGGGGTCTGGGGCTTCAGCCCCAGTTGAGGGAAGGGGCGGGGAGGGGACTAGCCCGCCGCGGACCGGCGTCACCATCCGTCGGACGCCCCCGGTCGCGGTCGCAAAGTCACCGGTATCGGGCCCAAGCGCTCCGCTGGAAGTGCCGCGATGCGTCGTCGGCCGTCTGCGGCGCCGTCGTGGCTGGTCCCACGCGGCGGAGCCGCACATTCGACACAGCCCCGCGCCCCTTCGGGGCGCTGCCGAACCAGAGCGGACTTCCTCCGACCTGCTCAGGTCAGCAGCTGGCCCCGGCGGCTCAGCAGGAACTTCTTGAAGGCCGCCACCGGGGGTGTGTCGGGGTGGCCGTCCAGCCAGGCGACGCCGATCTCGCGGACGGCGCGTGGGGCGGTGACGGTCAGCTCGGCCACTCCGGGGCGGGGCACCGCCGGGGGCGGCAGGAGGGCCACGCCGAGACCGGCGGCGACCAGGCCGCGGAGGGTCTCCGCCTCCTCGCCCTCGAAGGCGATCCTCGGGGTGAAGCCCGCCTCGGCGCACAGCGCGTCCGTGATGCGCCGCAGCCCGTAGCCCGGTTCCAGGGTGACGAACAGCTCCGAGGCGGCCTCGGCGAGCCGGACCCGGCGGCGTCCGGCCAGCCGGTGGTCGTCGGGGACCACCAGCCGCAGCCGCTGTTCGTCCAGGCGGCGGGCGACCAGATCGGGGGCGTCCGGCACCGGGGAGGTCAGGCACAGGTCGAGGCCGCCCGCGCGCATGCGCTCGATCATCGCCTCGCCGTAGTTCTGGACCAGCTGGAAGCGCACCCGCGGATGGTCCACCCGGAAGGTCCGGATCAGGCCGGGCACGGTCTCGGTCCCCAGCGTGTGCAGGAAGCCGAACGAGACCCGGCCCGCCGCGGGGTCGGCGTCGGCCCGTACGGACTCGGCGGCGCGGTCGACCTCGGCGAGGGCCCGTTCGACCGAGCGCAGGAAGGTCCGCCCGGCCGGGGTGAGCGCCACCGTGCGGCCCCGGCGGGCGAAGAGCGCCACGCCCAGGTCCTCCTCCAGCCGGACCATCGCCCGGCTGAGCGTGGACTGGGGCACCCCCAACTCCTGTGCGGCGCGGGTCACATGCTCATGGCGGGCGACGGCGGCGAACTGGGCGAGGCGCGGGGTGAGCGCGGCGGCCCAGGACTCCGCCTCGACATCTGCTGTCACCGGAATGTCGTTTTCGTAACTGATGCGTGACACGGACGACCCTGACCTTTACTCATGCGGCAGTGGATCGATTATCACCATTCCGTGCATTGGACGCATCAACCGTGGATACGTACGGTCGAACCATGCCTCCTGCTGATACCAGGGCGTCCACCGGGAACCACCGCGTGGACGCCTCCGCCTCGCTGTCCTCGAACCGGAACTCGGACCCGAACCCGAACCGGAACTCGAACCCGAACCCGAATTCCTCCGCGTCCGAGCGGATGAGCCCGGGCCACCCCGGCTACCTCCGGATGCGGCTCGCCCTCTTCACCGCGGGACTCGCCACCTTCGCCCTGCTCTACTCGACCCAGGCGCTGCTGCCCGCGATCTCCGACGATCTGCGGGTCCAGGCGGACCAGGCCAGCTGGAGCGTCTCCGCGGCCACCTTCGGCCTGGCGCTCGCGGTGGTGCCGCTGAGCGCGCTGTCCGAGCGGTTCGGCCGACGCGCGATGATGACCGTCTCGCTCACGGTCGCGGTCGCCCTCGCCCTGCTGGTGCCCTTCGCACCGAACCTGGGCTGGCTGATCGGGCTGCGCGCGGTCCAGGGCGCGGCGCTGGCCGGGATCCCGGCCTCCGCGATGGCGTACCTCTCGGAGGAAGTCCACCCGAAGGCACTGGTCGGCGCGATCGGGCTGTTCGTGGCCGGTAACAGCGTCGGCGGGATGAGCGGCCGGATCCTCACCGGCTGGGTGGCGGACGCCTGGGGCTGGCGGGCCGCGCTCGCCGCGGTCGGCGTGATGGCGCTGCTGTGCGCGGCGGCCTTCCGGGCGCTGCTGCCCAAGGCCCGGCACTTCACCCCGGCCTCGGTGAGCCCGCGGGCGCTGGCCCGCACCCTCGCCGGGCATCTCTCCGATCCGCTGCTGTGCCGGCTGTACGCGATCGGCGCGCTGTTCATGACGGTCTTCGGCGGGGTCTACACGGTCATCGGCTACCGCCTGGTGGCCGAGCCCTTCGGGCTCTCGCAGAGTCTGATCGGCTCGATCTTCCTGATCTACCTGGTCGGCACGGTCTCCTCGGCGGCCACCGGCAAGCTGGTCGGCCGGCTCGGGCGGCGCGGCGCGCTGTACGTGGCGGTGTCCACGACCGCGGCCGGGCTGCTGCTGTCCCTGCTGAACTCGATCCCGGCGGTGCTGGCCGGTCTGGTGCTGATCACCGCGGGCTTCTTCGCGGGCCACGCGGCGGCGTCCTCGGCGGTGAGCCGTACGGCCAAGACCGGACGCGCCCAGGCCGCGGCGCTCTACCAGGCGTCGTACTACATCGGCAGCAGCGTGGGCGGTGCGCTGGGCGCGCTCGCCTTCCACGCGGCCGGGTGGGGCGGCACGGTCGCCATGGGCCTGGTGGCCGTCGGCGGCGCGGCGGCGATCACGGTGTACGCGACGCGGAAGGCGCGTGCGGAGCGGCGCGCGGAGGCGGCGCGGCGCGAACTGGTCGGCGTGCCCGCCTAGGGCGCCCGCGGCGGGCTGCTCCCCTCCCCGGCATCAATATGCGGCTCCGCCGCGTGGTGGAGCTCCGCCCCAGACCCCGGCCCGGGTTCCGGTGGTTGGCCCCAGGCAGTGGGGTGGTTCCGGTGCTGGGCTCTAGGTCTCGGGTGGGTTCGGTGCCCGGCCCCAGGTCCTGGGGTGGGTTCGGTGCTCAGCCCCAGACCGGTCGGTTCTGGTGATCGGTTCCGGGCCCTGGGGTGGTTCTGGTGCTCGCCCCAGACCCCGGCCCGGGTTCCGGTGGTTGGCCCCAGGCAGTGGGGTGGTTCCGGTGCTGGGCTCTAGGTCTCGGGTGGGTTCGGTGCCCGGCCCCAGGTCCTGGGGTGGGTTCGGTGCTCAGCCCCAGACCGGTCGGTTCTGGTGATCGGTTCCGGGCCCTGGGGTGGTTCTGGTGCTCGCCCCAGACCCCGGCCCGGGTTCCGGTGGTTGGCCCCAGGCAGTGGGGTGGTTCCGGTGCTGGGCTCTAGGTCTCGGGTGGGTTCGGTGCCCGGCCCCAGGTCCTGGGGTGGGTTCGGTGCTCAGCCCCAGACCGGTCGGTTCTGGTGATCGGTTCCGGGCCCTGGGGTGGTTCTGGTGCTCGCCCCAGACCCCGGCCCGGGTTCCGGTGGTTGGCCCCAGGCAGTGGGGTGGTTCCGGTGCTGGGCTCTAGGTCTCGGGTGGGTTCGGTGCCCGGCCCCAGATCGGGTCGGTTCCGGTGCTCGGCCCGGGCCCCGGGTGGTTCGGACCTCGGCCCAGGCCCCCGGGCCGGTCTCGGTGCTCCGGCCCAGATCCTGGGGTCCAGGGGCGGAGCCCTTGGTATCGGGAAGGGGCGGGTAGGGGAAAGACCCGCCGTCGATCGTCCGCGGCGCCGTCGTGGTTGCTCGCGCAGTTCCCCGCGCCCCTTCGGGGGCGCACCCCCTGAACGCGAAGGGGCCGCCCCGCCACTGTCCGGCGGGACGGCCCCTTCGTCCGTGGGGGTCAGCGCCCCAGGTTCGCCCCGAAGCCCGCAGCCAGCGGCATCCGCAGCCCCAGTGGCGGCGGAGCCGCCAGCGCGTCGGCGACCGGGCGGGAGAAGCCGGAGTGGAAGAGGGAGCCGAGGAGGAAGTCCGCGGCCAGCGCCTGCACCTCGGAGCGGTGCTGATGCAGCCCATGCCCATCGGTGTGCACCTCGAAGCGGCACACATCGCGGTTGGCCTTCTTCGCCCGCTCCGCCAGCCGGTAGGACAGCTCGGGGTCGGTGCGCTCGTCGTTCGTGCCGTGGGCGATCAGCACCTGCCGCCCGACCAGCTGTTTCACTGGCTCGGGTGCGAGCACCTCGTCCGGCGCCGGAAGCCAGGGCGCCAGGGCCACCACCGAGGTGACGGCTTCGTGCCCGGCGGCGCGGAGGGCGGCGCGCCCGCCCATGCCGTGGCCCACGAGGCAGACCGGTACGTCGCCGTAGCGCCGCACCACCTCCTCCACGGCCCAGGTCGCATCGGACGCGGCATCGGCGGCGGCCCCGTTCCAGCCCCGGCACCGGTAGTGGACGACATGGGCGGCCAGCCCCTCCTCCCGGCCCGCCCGGACCAGCCGCCGGGCCAGCGGCAGCGTGGCGGCCACCGAGAGTCTGGACGGCCGTCTCGTCCCGCTGGGCTCCCCCTCGGGGAGCAGCAGCACCACACCGTGTACGGTCCTTCGTGCGGCGGCCGCGCCCATCGGCCGCCCCAGCCGTGCGCCCCGCTCGGGCAACGCTTGCTGAACCATGCCGACACGATCGCAGAAGGACTGGTGTACTCCACTACCCGTGCGGGTCACTGTTGCGTATCTATCCCTCATGTTCTACGCGCGTAGGGGCTACGCTGCCCAGATGACGAGCGAGCACACCCATGAGCCGACCCCCGACCAGATCCGCCGCGCCCCCAAGGTGCTGCTGCACGACCACCTCGACGGTGGGCTGCGCCCGGGCACCATCGTCGACCTCGCCAGGGAGACCGGGTACGACGCGCTCCCGGAGACCGAGCCCGACAAGCTGGGCATCTGGTTCCGCGAGGCGGCGGACTCCGGGTCGCTGGAGCGCTATCTGGAGACGTTCTCCCACACCGTCGGCGTGATGCAGACCCGCGACGCGCTCGTCAGGGTCGCCGCCGAATGCGCCGAGGACCTCGCCGAGGACGGCGTCGTCTACGCCGAGATCCGCTACGCCCCCGAGCAGCACCTGGAGGGCGGGCTGACCCTGGAGCAGGTCGTCGAGGCGGTCAACGAGGGCTTCCGCGAGGGTGAGCGACGGGCCCGGGAGAACGGCCACCGCATCCGCGTCGGCGCGCTGCTGACCGCGATGCGCCACGCGGCCCGCGCCCTGGAGATCGCCGAACTCGCCAACCGCTACCGCGACCTGGGCGTGGTCGGCTTCGACATCGCGGGCGCCGAGGCCGGCTTCCCGCCCACCCGCCACCTGGACGCCTTCGAGTACCTGAAGCGGGAGAACAACCACTTCACGATCCACGCGGGCGAGGCGTTCGGACTGCCGTCCATCTGGCAGGCGCTCCAGTGGTGCGGCGCAGACCGGCTGGGCCACGGCGTCCGCATCATTGACGACATCGAGGTCGGGGACGACGGCTCCCTCACCCTCGGCCGCCTCGCCTCGTACGTCCGCGACAAGCGCATCCCGCTGGAACTGTGCCCGACCTCCAACCTCCAGACCGGCGCGGCCAGTTCCTACGCCGAGCACCCCATCGGGCTGCTCCGCCGGCTGCATTTCCGCGCCACCGTGAATACGGATAATCGTCTGATGAGCGGGACGAGCATGAGCGGGGAATTCCAGCATCTTGTATCAACGTTCCATTACACGCTCGACGACATGCAATGGTTCACGGTCAATGCGATGAAATCGGCCTTCATTCCTTTTGACGAACGTCTGGCGATGATCAATGACGTGATCAAGCCCGGATACGCCGAGTTGAAGTCCGAATGGCTGTTCCGTGATGTGGCCCCCGCGTCGGCTGTGACCAGGGATTCCGCGCCCAAGAGCAGCTGAGCGGGCGGACCCGGCACACGACCTGGGCGGGGTGACGGAGGCCGTTTTCGGTGTTTGCGGGAGGCCGAAATCCATGGCTACGTTTCCGTATCGGTCAAGCCCCCGTATCAAGGACAGATTTCTGATGAAGCAGGGAACCCTCAAGACTCTCGGTGTCATTGCCCTCGGTGCCGCCGCCGTCGTCGCCGGAGGCAGCGCCGCGTCCGCGGCGCCGGTCCCCGGTGGCTCCGCGGGCCGTGTCGCCGCCCCGGGGCAGCCCACCGCCGGCCAGCCCGCGGCGAATCCCGCCGCCCCCCAGGCCAAGCCCGCCCAGGGCATGCTGGGGCAGCTCCCGCTGGGGAACCTGCCCACCAGCAACCTCCTCAAGCTCGGCTGAACCCGCCTGGGCACACGGCCGGGCCGCACACCCCGCTGGGGGTGTGCGGCCCGGCCGCTTCCGTATGAGTGGGCTCGGGAAGAGCTGGTTCCCGATGTCCTCAACGCTAGGTCCGCGAGCTGGAGGAGACGTCGCTCCACGGTGCGATCCCGACCCTGGGGATCGTCGGGGTCGGGGCCTGGGCGCCGTCGTTCCGGGGGAGGGGGGCCGCCCGGCCCCGGTCGGCCCGGCGGCGGAGCCGCGCCCGTACGGCGGGGACCACCAGCACATGCACGAGGGCGACCCCGACGGTGTTCAGCAGCACCGTGTCCACGTTCATGATCTGCCCGGTCACCTCGCTGCGCAGCAGCGCGAACCCCATGGCCACCATCGCCCCGGTGAAGGCCGTACGGACCAGCGAGGCCAGCGGATACGCCTCCACCCGGCCCCCGGCCAGCGGCAGCAGCACCCCCAGCGGCGCGAGCAGCAGCAGCCCGCCCCCGATGGAACGGGCGGCCGACCAGGGGCTGAGCGCCAGATCGGCGCGGATGGTGGCCAGTGGTTCGAGGGTCGCCGCGGACACCCAGGGGACGTTCACCGGTCGCAGGGTCAGCCAGCAGACGAACGAGAGGTGTGCCACGAGTAGCACGAAGCCCGCGACGCGGTAGCGGAAGGCGGCCCTGCGGCCGAAAGGACCCTGCACGAAAATCAGGACGCCGCGCGCGGGGGTCGCGGTTCCGTCCCCACCCCGCTGGTCAGCACCTTGTTACCGACAAGTCGCCGACCTGGGACGGGGCGGTACCGACAGGTAACGAATCAGGACACCAGGACCCCGGAGTTGACCGCGATCACCGGATTGCGGCGCATCTCCTCCGTGCACCGGTACGCCTTCAGCGGATCCCGCTGGCTGTCCGGGCCGCCGAGCACCACCTTGCCGTCGTCACCGGCCACCGCGGTGTCCGCGAAGGTGCAGACGATCTGGGCGAGCGCCAGGGACTGGATCTCCTCCGGCGGCCGGTTCAGCCGCAGCGCGCTGTCCGGGTCGCCCTTGGCCGGACCGGAGATCTCCACCCAGTCCTCGACCGCCGTGGAGAACCCGGCCGACGCCTCGGCCGCCGTCGGCGGCAGCCGCAGCTGCTCCAGCAGCGCCTGGGCGACCCGCACCGGCTCCCGGGACGTCTTCTCGTCGCCCTGCCGGGTGGTCCGGCTCACCGACAGGATGCGCGAGGAGCACAGCAGGTAGATCCGTACGGAGGCCCGGCCCGTCCCCTCGGCGGCCCCCTCCGACTCCGGCGCCCGGCAGGACGCCCGCGAGGGCGCGGCCCCGGCGTCCACCGGCACCGAGGTGCCCCGTATTCCGCACCCGGCCGCCAGCAGCGCGACCGCGCCGGTCAGCAGGAGGGCGGCCGACCGGGTCCAGCGCGCGCTCATGGCCTGCCCTCCTCGTCCCGGCCCGTGCCTGAGCCCGTGCCCTTGCCTGTGTCTGAGCCCTTGGCCTTGCCCGTGTCTGGGCCCTTGGTCCCGCCGTCGCCGCGCTCGCCCCCGGAGGAGCCGTCGCGGTCGTGATCGGGGTCGCGCTCGTCCCCGGCCTCGTCGGAGGCGATCCGGGAGGCGTCCATCGGCAGCCGCAGCGTGAAGACGGCCCCGCCCTCCGGCGAGTTCGCGGCGCCGATGTCGCCGCCGTGGATATGCGCGTTCTCCATCGCGATCGACAGCCCGAGCCCGCTGCCCTCCGAGCGCGGGCGGGACGCGCTCGCCTTGTAGAAGCGGTCGAAGACATGCGGCAGCACATCCTCGGGGATGCCCGGACCGTGGTCCCGGACCTTGATCAGCAGCTCATCGCCCTCGGTGCGCACCGAGACCCGCACCGGCGAGCCCCCGTGCTTGAGCGCGTTCCCGATCAGGTTCGCCAGGATCACATCCAGCCGCCGGGGATCCAGCCGGGCCACGATCCCGCGCGCCGCGTCCAGCTCCACCGCGTCCAGCCAGGCGCGGGCGTCGATGCACGCCGTCACCTGGTCGGCGACATCGACATCGTCGAGCACCAGCCGGGCCGTGCCCGCGTCGAAGCGGGTCACCTCCATCAGGTTCTCCACCAGGTCGTTCAGCCGCCGGGTCTCGCTCACCACCAGCTGCACCGCCGGAGCGATCATCGGGTCGAGCGAGTCGGCCTCCTCCTCCAGCACCTCCGTGACGGCCGTGATCGCGGTGAGCGGGGTCCGCAGCTCATGCGACATGTCCGCGACGAACCGCCGGCTGGACGCCTCGCGCGCCGACAGCTCCGCCACCCGTTTCTGCAGCCGCTCCGCGGCCCGGTTGAAGGTGTGCGAGAGATTGGCCAGCTCATCCGAGCCGGAGACCTGCAGCCGGGTGTCGAGATGCCCCTCGCCCAGCCGGTGCGCCGCCTCCCCAAGACGCTGCACCGGCCGGAGCACCGTGGCCGCGGCGGCCTGCGCCAGCAGCGCGGCGCCGATCAGCGCGAGCCCGGTGGCGATCCCCAGCGACCAGGCCAGGGAGTTCAGATCCTGGCGCTCGGTGTCCAGGGACTTGAGCATGTAGCCGGTCGGCCCGCCGCCGTTCACCTTGGCCCCGCCGACCAGGTACGGGGTGCCGTCCAGCGTGATCCGCTGCCAGTAGAGGTGGTACGGGGAGGTGTTCCCCTTGCCCACCGGGCGCTTCTGGTCCACCGCGCGCCGCAGCGAGGAGGGCACCACATCGAGGGTGAACAGAGGCTTGTCCGAGGCCGCCGGGCAGCTTCCGGCGTCCTTGGTCCGGGTGATCAGCAGCACCTCGTACTTCTGGGTGTTGTCCGCCATACGACCCGCCGCTTCCCGCAATTCGGAACAGGTGGGGAGGGAGGGCAGCGGGTCGGTGTCGTCCTTCAGGGCCTTGCGGAACTCGTCCAGCGCCGCGTCCTGGGTACGGGTCAGCACCGCGTCCCGGTTCAGCCAGTACGCGATGGCGGACGCGGACACGGCGGCGGTCAGCGCCACCAGGCCGAAGACCAGCATCAGCCGGAGCCGGAGGCTGAACCACCGCAAGAGCCCCGCGGCCCAGCCCCGGGCCCGACCGGGCTCGTCGCTCACTGCGCTCAATTCCGTACTTCTCCGCCCCCGTGCGCGCCGCACACCGTATGACTCACCGCGGCACTGCTCACTGTGCTGATCCGTTCGCTTCTCCGCCCGTGCGGCGAAGGTGCGGGTATCGCAGTCGTCCGCGGTCCGGCGGCCGCACGTGCGTCGCTCACTGTGGCGCGTCCAGCCGGTACCCGACCCCGCGCACCGTACGGATCAGCGTCGGCGACGACGGCACGTCCTCCACCTTCGCGCGCAGCCGCTGTACGCATGCGTCGACCAGCCGCGAGTCCCCGAGGTAGTCGTGCTCCCACACCAGCCGCAACAGCTGCTGCCGGGACAGCGCCTGCCCCGGACGGCGGCTGAGCTCCAGCAGAAGCCGCAGCTCAGTGGGGGTGAGCTGGAGGTCCTCGCCGTTCTTGGTGACCGTCATGGCCGCGCGGTCGATCAGCAGATTGCCGAAGGCCGCGGAGTCATTGGCCTCCCGCTCGCCACGCCGCAGCACCGCGCGGATCCGGGCGTCCAGCACCCGGCCCTGGACGGGTTTGACCACATAGTCGTCGGCGCCGGACTCCAGGCCGACCACGACGTCGATGTCATCGCTGCGCGCGGTCAGCAGGATGATCGGCAACTGGTCGGTACGGCGGATCCGGCGGCACACCTCGAAGCCGTCGATCCCGGGCAGCATCACATCGAGCACGATCAGATCCGGCCGCTGCTCACGCAGCAGTTTCAGGCCGTCCTCGCCCGTCGCCGCGGTCGCCACACGGTGGCCCTGGCGAGACAGCGAGAGTTCGAGGGCCGTGCGGATGGCGTCATCGTCCTCGATCAGCAACAGGAAAGGCACGTTGGTCATTCTGGCCTACAAGGGGCCTGTAGTTCGACCGTCAGGGGTTTATCGGCCCGATCCCCTGTGACGAGCCTGTGACAGTCGGCAGACACCCCCATGAAACTGACCCGGCAGAGTCTTGTCGTGCACCGGGCGGAACACCACCGGCCGGGGCAGCCAGAAGCCAGACCGACCAGGCTCCATCGACGGGGGGCGCGAAATGGGCACACTGCACTTCTCCACCACCAGCGCAGTTCGCACACGCCTCCACGACGCCGGGCGGGGCAATGAGAAGTCCGGTGCCGTGAGCGGGCGGGGGTGCGCTCGCGGCGCCGGGCGTCAGCGGCCTCCTTACATGGTGGCCATTGACGCGATCACGGGGGACAAGGAGGCCGGTCACGGCCTCGGGGGGGACAACGGGGGACCAGGGGGCCTCGGGGGAGGCTCGTACGGGGAGGCAGAGGGGGAGCGGCGCACCACGTCGGAGGCGGAGTTCACCGCCTATGTCCAGGAGCGCCGCGCCTCCCTGTACGCAACCGCCTACCACCTGACCGGTGACCGGTTCGAGGCCGAGGACCTGCTGCAGAGCGCGCTGTTCTCGACCTACCGGGCCTGGGACCGGATCAGCGACAAGGCGGCGGTCGGCGGCTATCTCCGCCGCACCATGACCAATCTGCACATCAGCGCCTGGCGTCGGCGCAAGCTCAACGAGTACCCGACGGAGGAGCTGCCGGAGACGGTGGGCGACCACGACGCGATGCGCGGCACCGAGCTGCGCACCGTGCTGTGGCAGGCCCTGGCCCGCCTTCCCGAGCTGCAGCGCACGATGCTGGTGCTGCGCTACTACGAGGGCCGGACGGATCCGGAAATCGCGGACATCTTGAACATCAGCGTCGGAACGGTCAAGAGCAGCATCTGGCGCTCACTGCGCCGGCTGCGCGAGGACGAGATCCTCAGCTTCGGCCGTGACGAGGAGGAGTCCTTCGGCGAACTGGTCGCCTGACGGCGGCGGGGACGTTCGAAGGCGGGGGGAAATCGGGGGATACGGGGGAAAAGGGGAGGGAACAGAAAACGGGGGAAATAACGGGGGAAACAGGTGCGAGGCCGGACAGCCGAGGGGGGATGTCCGGCCTCGCACCTTTTTGGCTGCGTGGCTATGCGGCCGTGAGGTCATGGAGGTCATGGGGTCATTGAGCCATGAGGCTGTGAGGTCATGAGGTCGTGATCACGACCTCATGCCGTCATACGGACGCCTTCGGGCCGGCCGCGGGGATCCGCTCTCCCGCCGCCGCGGCCGCTATCCGGCCCAGCGCCACGTCCTTGCCGCACGCGTACGCGCCCAGTGCCGTCTGCCGGGCCACGATCCCGCGCTCCGCGCGCATCAGCCGCAGGCCGCGCCGCAGCAGGTAGAGCGCGGGCTTACGGCCCTCCCGCAGATCGCGCAGCAGTCTGCGCCGGAAGGTGGTGGACGGGCGGCCGCGCAGACAGATCGCGTCCGCGAGCACCCCGAGGTCGGCACACCGCCCGACGATGTCGGCGGCGAAGATCCCCTCGGCGATGAACAGCGGCGCCCGCCCGATGGTCAGCGCCTCCTCGCCGACGCGGGCGCTGGTGGCGATGTCGTACAGCGGCACGGTCGTACCGGACGTACGGCACAGCTCCTCGATGGCCGCGACCGCCGCGTCCGCGTCCCAGGACAGCGGCGAGTCCCAGTCGGCGCCCCCGCCGTCGGGGAGTTGGGGGAGCGTCGGGTCGCCGCCCTCCTTGTAGAAGTCGTCGAGGTTGAGCACGGGCAGCCCGGTGCGGGCCGCGAGGGAGGACTTGCCCGAACCCGAGGGGCCGGAGAGCAGGACGACACGGGCGGAAGGCGGTTGGCTGGTCACGGAACACCAGTGTGACGCATCCTTTCGCCCGCGTGACCCCCGCGTGACCCCCGCGTGACCCCCGCATGACCGGCGGCCTGACCGCCGACCCCACCGCCCATGTGGCCCCCGGCCCGCCGTAGGCCTATCGCCCCCTGGACGGACCGGCACTTCGACGACCCCCGCCTAGACGCCCATGGGGTGCCAGACGGTCTTGGTCTCCAGGAAGGCGAGGAGGCGGCCGGTGCCGGGGTCGGCCGACCAATCCACAGCCTGTGGACGCAGGACGCGCTTGAGGTTCTCCGCGGCGGCCTTCTCCAGCTCGGTCGCGAGTTCCGCGTCCGCGCCCGCGAGGTCGATCGCGTTCACGTCCTGGTGCGCGGCGAGCGGGGCGGCGATCTCGGCGGTACGGCCGGAGAGCAGGTTGACCACGCCGCCGGGCAGATCGGACGTGGCCAGCACCTCGGCGAGGGAGAGCGCGGGCAGCGGGGCGCCCTCGGCGGCGATGACCACGGCCGTGTTCCCCGTGACGATCGCCGGGGCGATCACCGACACCAGGCCCAGGAACGACGAGTCCTGGGGCGCGAGGAGCGCGACCACGCCGGTCGGCTCGGGGGAGGAGAGGTTGAAGTACGGCCCGGCCACGGGGTTGGCCGACCCGGCGATCTGGGCCGTCTTGTCGGACCAGCCCGCGTACCAGACCCAGCGGTCGATCGCCGCGTCGACCTGGAGGCCCGCCTTGGACTTCGACAGACCCTCGCCGTCGGCCACCTCGTGGATGAACTGGTCGCGGCGGCCCTCCAGCATCTCGGCGACGCGGTAGAGGATCTGGCCCCGGTTGTAGGCGGTGGCCCCGGACCAGCCGCCGAACGCCTTGCGCGCGGCGACGACCGCGTCCCGGGCGTCCTTGCGGGACGCCAGCGGGGCGTTGGCCAGCCACGTGCCCTTTGCGTCGGTCACCTCGTACACCCGCCCGCTCTCGGACCGGGGGAACGTGCCCCCGACGAACAGCTTGTAGGTCTTGAGCACGGAGAGTCGGTCGTTGCGGTCAGACATCGAGGTACGCCTCCAGGCCGTGGCGACCGCCCTCGCGGCCGTATCCGGACTCCTTGTAGCCGCCGAACGGGGAGGCCGGGTCGAACTTGTTGAAGGTGTTGGACCACACCACGCCCGCCCGGAGCTTGTTCGCCATCCACAGGATGCGCGAGCCCTTCTCCGTCCAGATGCCCGCCGACAGTCCGTACGGCGTGTTGTTGGCCTTGGCCACGGCCTCTTCGGGGGTGCGGAAGGTGAGCACCGACAGCACCGGGCCGAAGATCTCCTCGCGGGCGATCCGGTGGGCCTGGGTGACGCCGGTGAAGAGGGTGGGCGGGAACCAGTAGCCGGAGCTGGGCAGTTCGCATGCCGGTGCCCAGCGCTCGGCGCCCTCCGCCTCGCCCGCGTCGGCCAGGGCGCGGATCCGGGCCAGCTGCTCGGCGGAGTTGATGGCGCCGATGTCGGTGTTCTTGTCCAGTGGGTCGCCCACACGCAGGGTGCTCATCCGGCGCTTGAGCGCGTCGAGCAGCTCGTCCTGGACCGCCTCCTGGACCAGGAGGCGGGAGCCCGCGCAGCAGACATGGCCCTGGTTGAAGAAGATGCCGCCGATGATGCCCTCGACCGCCTGGTCGATGGGGGCGTCGTCGAAGACGATGTTCGCGGCCTTGCCCCCGAGCTCGAGGGTGACCTTCTTCCTCGTACCGGCCACCGTACGGGCGATGGCCTTGCCGACCTCGGTCGATCCGGTGAAGGCCACCTTGTCGATGCCGGGGTGGGCGACCAGCTCGGCGCCGGTCGAGCCGTCGCCGGTGACGATGTTCACCACGCCCTTGGGCAGGCCCGCCTGACGGCAGATGTC
Source organism: Streptomyces sp. 5-10 (assembly GCF_014712245.1). Taxonomy (NCBI): domain Bacteria; kingdom Bacillati; phylum Actinomycetota; class Actinomycetes; order Kitasatosporales; family Streptomycetaceae; genus Streptomyces; species Streptomyces sp. 5-10. Next base: position 7,242 of record NZ_JACVYG010000066.1, on the reverse strand, counting down.
CGCGAAGAACAGGGCGCTCAGGGGTGTCGTCTCGGCGGGCTTGAGGACGACCGTATTGCCGGTGGCGAGCGCCGGGGCGATCTTCCAGGCCAGCATCAGGAGGGGGAAGTTCCAGGGGATGACCTGACCGGCCACGCCCAGGGGCCTCGGATCCGGACCGTAGCCAGCGTACGCCAGCTTGTCGGCCCAGCCCGCGTAGTAGAAGAAGTGGGCCGCGACCAGGGGCAGGTCGGCGTCGCGCGACTCGCGGATCGGCTTGCCGTTGTCCAGCGACTCCAGGACGGCCAGTTCGCGGGAGCGCTCCTGGATGATCCGCGCGATGCGGAAGAGGTACTTGGCGCGCTCGGAGCCGGGGAGCGCGGACCAGGTCTCGAACGCCTTGCGGGCGGCCTTGACGGCGCGGTCCACGTCCTCGGCGCCTGCCTGGGCCACCTCGGAGAGGGCCTCCTCGGAGGAGGGGGAGAGGGTCTTGAAGACCTTGCCGTCGCCCGCCTCGGCGAACTCCCCGTCGATGAACAGGCCGTAGGACGGGGCGATGTCGACGACCGCGCGGGACTCGGGCGCGGGTGCGTACTCGAAAACTGGCATGGCGTATCAGTCCACCGTCACGTAGTCGGGACCGGAGTACCGGCCGGTGCTCAGCTTCTGGCGCTGCATCAACAGGTCGTTGAGCAGGCTGGAGGCGCCGAAGCGGAACCACTCCGGGGACAGCCACTCGTCGCCCAGCGTCTCGTTGACCATCACCAGGTACTTGATCGCGTCCTTGGAGGTGCGGATGCCGCCCGCGGGCTTCACGCCCACCCGCACACCGGTGGTGGCGTGGAAGTCGCGGACCGCCTCCAGCAGGACGAGGGTGACGGGCGGGGTCGCGTTGACGGCCACCTTGCCGGTGGAGGTCTTGATGAAGTCCGCGCCCGCGAGCATCGCCAGCCAGGAGGCGCGGCGGACGTTGTCGTACGTCTGGAGCTCACCGGTCTCGAAGATGACCTTGAGGTGGGCCGCGGTGCCGTCCTCGCGGACGCACGCCTCCTTCACCTGCCGGATCTCCTCGAAGACCTGGAGGTAGCGGCCGGAGAGGAAGGCGCCGCGGTCGATCACCATGTCGATCTCGTCCGCCCCGGCGGCGACCGCCTCCCGGGTGTCGGCCAGCTTGACCGGCAGCGCGGCCCGGCCGGAGGGGAAGGCAGTGGCGACGGCGGCCACATGGATGCCGCTGCCGGTCAGGGCCTCCTTGGCGGTGGCCACCATGTCGCCGTAGACGCAGATGGCCGCGACCTTCGGGGCCGTACGGTCGGTGGGGTCGGGGGTGATCCCCTTGGCGCAGAGCGCCCGGACCTTGCCCGGGGTGTCGGCACCCTCGAGGGTCGTCAGGTCGATCATCGAGATCGCCAGGTCGATGGCGTACGCCTTCGCCGTGGTCTTGATCGAGCGGGTGCCGAGGGTCGCGGCACGGGCCTGCAGCCCGACCGCGTCGACGCCCGGCAGGCCGTGCAGGAAGCGGCGCAGTGCGCCGTCGCCGGCGGTCACGTCCGCCATGGACGCGAGTCGCTCCGCGGCCTCTTTGCCGTATGCGGGAACTGTGGTGGGCATGGTCACCAGATGAGCATATCTACGCGCGTAGTCGGATGTCACCCCCGGGCCCGGAATCGATCGGGGGCCGGGGGATGAGCGATCCCGGGCCTCCCCTGGGCGCCCCCCGCCCCCCGAGTGTGGTGCACAATCGGGCGCATGACGAGCCCGGACGACGACTCCGCCCCCGCTGCCTCCAGCTCAGCTTCCCCTGCCTCCTCCTCTGCTTCCTCCGCCTCCTCCGATGGCGAGACCTTCTCGGACCGGATCTACCGCTCCCCGAGCGGTATCGCGGGCGGGGTGCTGCTGCTCGGGCTCAGCGGCTGGCTGGGCATCGACGCGATGATCCGGGGCGAGGGGCGGACGCCGTGGCTGGCGCTGGCCGGGCTGCTGTTCGCGGTGCCGGTGGTGATCGCCTTCACGGTGCGCCCGGCGGTGTACGCGGGGCAGGACCGGCTGCTCGTCCGCAACCCGTTCCGTACGATCACGCTGCCCTGGGCCTCGGTCGAGGGGTTGCGCGCCGGGTACACCAGCGAGGTCCTGGCGGGCGGGGCCACGTACCAGCTGTGGGCGATCCCGGTCTCGCTGCGCCAGCGCAAGCGGGCCGCCCGGCAGCAGGCCAGGGCGGCCTCCGAGGACCCCTTCGGCACCACGTCCGCCCACGTCTCGGCGAACAAGCCCGACGAGGACCGCCGGGCCCCCTCCGACGCGGCGATCGGCGACCTGCGCGAGATGGCCGAACTCAACGCCCAGCGCGAGGGCGCCCAGGGGGCGCCGGAGGTGCGATGGGCCTTCGAGGTGATCGCGCCGACGCTGGCGGGCGCGGTGCTGTTGGGCATCATGCTGGCGATCGGCTGACCGCTGGGGCCTGGGGGGGCTTCGGTTTCGGGTCTCCGGTTGACCGCTGAGGTCGGTAGCTTCGGTTTCGGGTTCCTGGCTGACCGCTGGGGTCCGGGGGCTCCGGGCCCGGTTCCCCGGCTGAGCGCTGGGGCCCGAGGGGCTTCGGCTGTGGGACTTCGGTTTCTGGTCCCCGGTTGACCGCTGGGGCCGGGCGGCTCCGGTTCCGGCTGACTGCCGGGCCCGCGCGGCCCCGGTTTCCGGCTGGCGCCGGGTTTCCCGGCCGCCCGGCCTCCGGCCCGTACTTGCGGACGTGTGGCTTTCGGGCCCCGGCCTGGGCCGACTCCGGCTCCCGGTGGCCCGGCCCCGGCCCCTGGCCCAGTGTTTCCGGCCGCTGGCCTTCAGCTACCCGGCCTCCGGGCCTCGGGCCCGTGCTTCCGCCGCCTGGGTCTCCGGGGGCGGGACGTGGGCGTCGCCGGAGGTGTGGTCGGCCCCTGGCGGCCGGGACGGCCGTCGCCGTGACCGGCCACGCGGTACGTTCCGCCGCCGCGTCCACGCCCACTACGTGGCCCCGGAGCGCGGCGCCCCCGCCCATGGCCCTCCTGGGGCGACCTCACTTCCAGTCCTGCATCGGACGCGGCACCGGGTTCGGCTATCTCGGCCGGGCCCGATGCCGCTCCGGCGCCGTCACTGATCGCCGTGGGCGGCGGCGACGGGCTCGGCAGCTGAGACGCCCGAGCCCGCGTCCGAAGCCGCAGCCGCGTCCGAGGCCGAAGCCGCGTCCTCGCCCGCGGCTTCCGGGGGATGGATTCCCGCCGCCTCCGAAAGGTCCGCCTTCAGCGCGGCCAGCACGGTGTCCGCCGTGGCGCGGGCCGGGGCGAGTGAGTCGGCGGCGGGGACGTCGACGACCACCTCCAGGTAGCACTTCAGCTTCGGCTCGGTGCCGCTGGGCCGGACGACCACACGGGCGCCGCGGACGTTCCCCTTCCCGGCGAGCTGATAGCGCAGGCCGTCCGTCGGGGGCAGGGTGTCCGTACCCCGCGTCAGGTCCTCCGCCGAGGTCACGGCGAGCCCCGCGAGCTCGGTGGGCGGCTGTTCGCGCAGCCGCTTCATCGCGGTGCCGATCACGGAGAGGTCGGTGACGCGGACGGACAGCTGGTCGGTGGCGTGCAGCCCGTGGGCCACCGCGATGTCGTCCAGCAGATCCGCGAGGGTGCGGCCCTGCTCCTTGAGCTCGGACGTCAGCTCGGCCACGAGCAGCGCTGCCGTGATGCCGTCCTTGTCGCGTACGCCCTCCGGATCCACGCAGTAGCCGAGCGCCTCCTCGTACGCGTAGCGCAGCCCGTCCACCCGGGCCAGCCACTTGAAGCCGGTCAGCGTCTCGGCGTACGGCAGCCCGGCGTCGTCCGCGATCCGGGACAGGAGCGACGACGAGACGATCGTGGTCGCGAAGGCGCCGCGGGCGCGCTTGTGGACGAGGTGGGTGGCGAGGAGCGCCCCGACCTCGTCCCCGCGCAGCATCCGCCAGCTCGCGGCGTCCGTGGGGGCCGTGGGGTTGGTGATCGTGGGGACGGCGACGGCGCAGCGGTCGGCGTCCGGGTCGTTGGCGATGATGATGTCCGGCGCGACCTTGCGGGCCGTGGCGAAGGCCAGGTCCATCGCTCCCGGCTCCTCCGGGTTGGGGAACGCGACGGTCGGGAACGCCGGATCGGGCTCGGCCTGCTCGGGCACGACGGCGGGCTCGGGGAACCCGGCGCGGGCGAACGCGGCGGTGAGCGTCTCGCGGCCGACGCCGTGCAGCGGGGTGTAGACGACGCGGGCGTTCCGGGGCGAGCCCGGGGTGAGGACGGCGTCGGTCCGCGCGAGGTACGCCTCCAGGACGTCGTCGTTCAGCGTCTCCCAGCCGGTCTCGGGGCGGGGCACGTCGTCCAGGCTGCGGATCGCCGCGATCTCGGCGGCGATCTCGGCGTCGGCGGGCGGCACGATCTGGGAGCCGTCGCCGAGGTAGACCTTGTAGCCGTTGTCGCGGGGCGGATTGTGGCTCGCGGTGACCTCGACTCCGGCGATCGCGCCGAGGTGGCGGATGGCGAACGCGAGGACGGGCGTGGGGAGGGGGCGGGGCAGAACGGCGGCGCGGAAGCCGGCGCCGGTCATGACGGCGGCGGTGTCGCGGGCGAACTCGGCGCTCTTGTAGCGGGCGTCGTACCCGATGACGACGAGACCTTGACCGTGCTGATCGTTCTGGCCGTCCTGGCCGTCCTGGCCGTCCCGGCCGTGATACGTGCGCAGATACGCGGCGAGCCCGGCGGCGGCGCGGATGACGACGGCGCGGTTCATCCGCATGGGCCCGGCCCCGAGCTCACCCCGGAGACCGGCGGTACCGAACTGCAACGTGCCGGAGAACCGCTCGGCGATCGCGTCGACGGCATCGTCCTGGAGCAGCTTCCCGAGCTCATCCCGCGTCTCGGGATCGGGATCCTCGGCAAGCCATGCGCGAGCCTGGGCGATGAGATCGGGCTCCGTGGCCATGGGGGCCTCCTGGGGGTGGTCGTATGGGGGGTGGGTGCGAGGTGCGGTGTGGTTGCGGGTGCGGGTGCGGGTGCGGGTGCCGGTGCCGGTGCCGGGGCGGGGCGCCGGTGCCGGGGCGCGGTGCCGGGGCGGGGCGCCCGGGAGCGCGGGGTGGGCCGGGGTGCGCGGCCGGTTTCGTTGTGGGTACGGGGGCGGGGCCTCCGGGGCGGCGCCCTGGACCGCACATTTACGGCGCCGACGGACGATGATCGTTGGGTTGGCCGGAGATTGGCGCCACAAATATGCGTGAGCGTCCAGGACACCACCCCTCCGACCCCACCCCCTCCCGCCGCCCCGCGGCTCCCCGCCGGTGGCACGGGCCCCGGCCGGTTTCCGGACCGCCCAGGGGCCGGGTGCGTCCCTCGCGCCTAGTCGGCGACCGTGCCCGGTCCGGTTCCGGACCTGTCCGGAGGTGGGTGCGCCTCCATCCGTTGGCCTCGTGGGCATCCGTACCCGTCGAGGGCGAGCCCGGGAGCCGCCGAGGAACGGCAGGGGCGCCACCAGGCCCCCACCGGGCCGGAGTCTGTGCCACCGATGGTGGCCGCTGCCCCCGGCGAGCCGGAGACGGACAAGGCGCTCGTGCCACTTGCGGGTACCCGTGGGGCGGCGCCCCCGGCACCCGGCCCCCGGGCGGGCCGGGGACGGACAGGCGCCCGGGCCACCGGCGGGGAGCCGCCCACGGGACGGCGGGAGGGGGCTGGGGCGGCGTCCCCGGCCCCCGGGCCGGGCCGGGGACGGCCGAGGCGTCCGTGTCACTCCCGGGTAGCCGTGAGTGACGGGAGGGGGTGGGTGCAGTGCCCACCCCGTCAGGTACCCGACCCCCGGGCCGGGGACGGACAGGCGTTCGGGCCACCGGCGGGGAGCCGCGGGACGGCGGGAGGGGGTGGGGTCGGAGGGGTGGTGTCCTGGACGCTCACGCATATTTGTGGCGCCAATCTCCGGCCCACCCAACGATCATCGTCCGTCGGCGCCGTAAATGTGCGGTCCAGGGCGCCGCCCCGGAGGCCCCGCCCCCGTACCCACAACGAAACCGGCCGCGCACCCCGGCCCACCCCGCGCTCCCGGGCACCCCGCACCGCCCCGCCTGCCCCGCGTACCTCGTATACCTCGCGCATCGCTGTTCAGTTAGCCAAAAGGTGAGTACCCGCGCAGGGCGCCGTGACGCCGCCCCCGGGATCAGAGGCGGTCGAGGACCTGGGCCAGCAGGCTGCCCATGCGGGAGGCGGAGTCGCGGCCCGCCTGGAGGACCTCCTCGTGGTTGAGGGGTTCGCCTGTCATCCCGGCCGCCAGGTTCGTCACCAGGGAGATCCCGAGAACCTCCGCGCCCGCCTCGCGCGCCGCGATGGCCTCCAGCGTCGTGGACATGCCCACCAGGTCCGCCCCTATCGTGCGGGCCATGTTGATCTCCGCCGGAGTCTCGTAGTGCGGCCCGGGGAACTGGGCGTAGACGCCCTCCTCCAGGGTCGGGTCGACCTGCTGGCACAGGGCGCGCAGCCGCGGCGAGTACAGGTCGGTGAGGTCGACGAAGTTGGCGCCCACGATCGGCGAGGTGGCCGTGAGGTTGATGTGGTCGCTGATCAGTACCGGCTGGCCGGGGCGCATGCCCTCGCGCAGGCCGCCGCAGCCGTTGGTGAGGATGATGGTCTTGCAGCCCGCGGCCACGGCGGTGCGTACGCCGTGTGCGACGGCGGCGACACCACGCCCCTCGTAGTAGTGCGTACGGCCGAGGAAGACCAGCGCCCGCTTGTCGTTGATCCGGTACGACCGGATCCGGCCCGCGTGGCCCGCGACGGCGGGCGGCGGGAAGCCGGGCAGCTCGGTGACGGGGAACTCGTGCTCGGGCTCCCCGAGGGCGTCGGTGGCGGGGACCCAGCCGGAGCCCAGGACCAGCGCGACGTCGTGGGTTTCCGCGCCGGTCAGCTCGCGCAGGCGGGTGGCGGCGGCGTCGGCGGCGGCGTGCGGGTCGCCCTGACTGTCCCAAGAAACTGATGCGTTCACGCGCACGAGGGTAGCCGGTAACTGCCTACGCGCGTAGACGGAGTCCACCAGGTGTTCGGATCGTTGCATTGCCGCCAAGCCCACGGCTGGACCCATGCGTCGCGCTGCCACTGGACCCAGCAGGGTCAGGTTGCTCCCCTGGCCCCCTCGGACCCGACAGGGCCACGACGCCCCGGCCCCCGGCCCCAGACCCGGCAGGGCCAGGTTGCCCCCGGACCTCCGGCCCCCGGGCCCTACCGGGCCCCCGGGCCCTACCGGGCCCCCGGGCCC
>NZ_JACVYG010000065.1:0-54841 GCF_014712245.1 Streptomyces sp. 5-10 | reverse complement strand
CGCCCCGGCGCCCGGCCCGGCCCCGGCGCCCACCGCCGCCCCCGCCGGAGCGGCCCCCGCCGGTGGCTCGCCGCGCGCCACCCGGTCGTCGGGCCGCCCGATCAGCCAGTCACGGCTGGGCACGACGAGACCCGCCGGGGTGAACGCGATCTTCCGCAGCTCCGCATGGCTCCCGGAGTCCTTGCGCCACAGCCCGCTGACGATGTCCACCGCCTCCTGCGGGGTGGCGGCGAACTCCAGCCCCGCGTAGACGGGCGCGCACGCGTCCAGGCCCAGGTCCTGGGCGGTCAGCCGGCGTCCCAGCCGCCGGGTGAACACCTCGGCGATCAGCGCCGGGGTGGTGCCGCGCGGCTGCTGTCCGCGCAGCCACCGTGTCACCGATGTCTTGTCGTACCGCAGGTCCAGACCGTGCTCCAGTCCGAGCTGGTCCACCCGCCGGGCGAGCCCAGCGTTGGAGAAGCCCGCCTCGGCGATGAGCGCGGCGAGCTGACGATTGGGAATGCGCTGCGGGGGTCGTTCCGTCATCAGCCTGCCGGTCTCCCTGATCGCTCTGTGGAACGGCGCGAATGTAACCGCCGCTCGAGGGCCGATCGCGGCCGTCCGGCGGCATTCATCCGATCGTGTGAGAACGAGCCGGGTGCGGACGTAAGGGGACACGGTCGTACAGTGGCGGGGGCGCCGCCGCGAGGCCCCGCCACCCATCCGACGCGGGTCGAGAAGGAGCTTGCCGTGACCGCCGTGACCACGTCTTCCCCGGGGTCGGCCCCCGGTTCATCGGCGCTTGCCTACGTCCACCTGGGCTTCGGCGCGGACGCCGTGGACTACGAGGAGGCGTGGCAGGAGCAGCGCCGGGTGCACGCCGCCCGCTTCGCGGACGAGATCCCCGACACCTGTCTGCTGCTGGAGCACCCGCCGGTCTACACGGCGGGGCGGCGCACGGCCGACAGCGAGCGCCCCCTGGACGGCACCCCGGTGGTGGACGTGGACCGCGGCGGCAAGATCACCTGGCATGGCCCGGGCCAGCTGGTCGGCTATCCGATCCTCAAGCTGCCGCGCCCGGTGGACGTCATCGCGCACGTCCGCCGCCTGGAGGAGGCGCTGCTGCGCACCTGTGCGGAGTTCGGCCTGGAGACCACCCGGGTGGAGGGCCGCAGCGGGGTGTGGGTGCTGGGCGACCCGGTGGACCAGCGCCCCGCGCTCGGCGGACTGAAGCTGGACTTCGACCCGCGGCTGGCGGACGAGGAGTTCGACGCACGGCTGAACGGGCCGGAGTACGCCCCGTCCAACGCCGGGCAGCGCCGCGAGGACCGCAAGCTGGCCGCCATCGGGGTGCGGATCGCCAAGGGCGTGACGATGCACGGCTTCTCGCTCAACTGCAATCCGGACAACACCTGGTTCGACCGGATCGTGCCGTGCGGCATCCGGGACGCGGGGGTGACCTCGCTCTCGGAGGAGCTGGGCCGGGACGTGCCGATCGCCGAGGTGCTGCCGGTGGTCGAGCGGCATCTGCGGGAGGTCCTGGAGTCCTCCGTCCCGCTGCCGCGCGCGGTCTGATCCTCCTGGGCTCGCTCCCACCCGTGCGGGAATGCGTCCTCGCAGCGTTCGGTTGCCCTGGACGTAAATCCGTACGAACCACGGGCGTACCCTGGTGACCGCCGACGATTCGAAAGCCAGCCGGCAAACTCGCCGCGCCGAACCGCCCAGCAGAGTCAAGCAAAGAGGAGTGCCGGACGTGTCCGCAGTCGCACCCGACGGACGCAAGATGCTGCGCCTGGAGGTCCGGAACAGCCAGACCCCCATCGAGCGCAAGCCCGAGTGGATCAAGACCCGGGCGAAGATGGGCCCCGAGTACACCGAGCTGCACGGGCTGGTGAAGCGGGAGGGCCTGCACACCGTGTGCCAGGAGGCGGGCTGTCCGAACATCTATGAGTGCTGGGAGGACCGCGAGGCGACCTTCCTCATCGGCGGCGACCAGTGCACCCGGCGCTGCGACTTCTGCCAGATCGACACCGGCAAGCCGCAGGCGCTGGACCGCGACGAGCCGCGCCGGGTGGCCGAATCCGTACGCACCATGGAGCTGAAGTACGCGACCATCACCGGCGTGGCCCGTGACGATCTGGAGGACGGCGGCGCCTGGCTCTACGCGGAGACCGTGCGCCAGATCCACTCCCTGATGCCGGACACCGGTGTGGAGCTGCTGATCCCGGACTTCAACGCGGTCCCCGAGCAGCTCGCCGAGGTCTTCTCGGCCCGTCCCGAGGTGCTCGCGCACAACGTCGAGACGGTGCCGCGGATCTTCAAGCGCATCCGCCCCGGCTTCCGTTACGAGCGCTCGCTCGAGGTGATCACCAAGGCGCGCGAGGCGGGTCTGGTCACCAAGTCCAACCTGATCCTGGGCATGGGCGAGGAGCGCGAGGAGATCAGCCAGGCGCTCCAGGACCTCCATGACGCGGGCTGTGAGCTGATCACCATCACCCAGTACCTGCGGCCGTCCCCGCGGCACCACCCCGTGGAGCGCTGGGTCAAGCCCCAGGAGTTCGTGGAGCTCAAGGAGGAGGCGGAGGAGATCGGTTACGCCGGGGTCATGTCCGGCCCGCTGGTCCGCTCCTCGTACCGCGCCGGCCGTCTGTACCAGCAGGCGATCGAGCGGCGCAATGTCGCGGTGGCTTCCCAGGCCGTCTGACTCTCCGTCGCCGCACCGCCGTCACGTTCCGTCGGCGGTCGGCCGCGTGAGCAACACGCTGTGTGATTGCGAGCACACACGGATTCGAGGGCTCCGAGAACGCCGCAGGTCAAGGGCGGAATACGGGCCGCAGTAGGGTTTCATCGGTGTTTGACCGGCCAGTCACGCACTGGTAACACCATTGGGTAACGATTGAGCCACGCACCGCTTATGCGTTGTGTGGAGCAATCATCCGCCGCTTCCGAGGGGTATCCATGCCGGCTGCGCCCGTACGCCCGTCCGTCACCGACGCGCTCCTCGTCCTGGAAGGTCTGCTGCTACGCGGCGGGCAGCGCACCGCCCGCCGCAACGCCTGGACGGCCGTGCTCGAGGACCGGCGCCGGGCCAAGGCCCGGGACGAGGCCGAACACGTGCTGGAGGCCGTGTCCACCGGGGCTTCCCAGGCCACGTAAACTTCGCTGTATGGCGAGGAAGGAAACATCCGAGAACCCCGGGCGGCTGAAGCAGATCGCCCTGACCTACAAGATGACCAAACGGGTCGACCCGAAGGTCACACTTGTCGTCGCCGGCGTGGGGATTGTCACCTTCGGTGTCCTTCTCGCGATCGGCTTCTGGATCGGCCACCCGATCTTCCTGGGCATCCTGGGCTTCGTCCTGGCCTTCCTCGCGATGGCGATCATTTTCGGCCGCCGTGCCGAGCGGGCCGCCTTCGGACAGATGGAGGGCCAGCCGGGCGCGGCGGCCGCGGTGTTGGAGAACGTGGGCCGCGGCTGGTCGGTGACCCCCGCGGTGGCGATGAACCGCAACCAGGACGTCATCCACCGCGCGGTGGGCAAGGCGGGCATCGTGCTGGTCGCCGAGGGCAACCCGAACCGGCTCAAGAGCATGCTGGCGGCCGAGAAGAAGAAGATGGCGCGCATCGTCGCGGACGTCCCGGTCCACGATGTGATCGTCGGCTCCGGCGAGGGCCAGGTCGAGATCAAGAAGCTCCGCACCACGCTGCTGAAGCTCCCCCGGGTGCTGCCGGGCGCGCAGGTCACGGTGGTGAACGACCGGCTGCGCGCGCTGGGCGACCTGATGAGCAACATGCCGATTCCAAAGGGCCCGATGCCCAAGGGGATGCGGATGCCGAAGGGGCGCTGAGCGCTCTCCTCACCGAATCACCGAAACGGATAGGACGGCGGCCCGGACGGAAAGTCCGGGCCGCCGTTTCGCATGTCGGGCCGCCTGCCGCCGTTTCGCGTTTCGTATGTCGGCCCGCCTGCCGCCGTTTCGCGTGTAACGCCGTCGTCCGCGCGTAACGCCGTTGTACACAATCCGCGGGCGATACCAGCGGCTCAGACCCTGATCTGCACCGCGCGGGAGAGCCGGTCGTGCAGCCCGCGGGTGTCGCGGTCCCAGACCACCGCCGGGATGGCCAGCACCAGCAGCACACTGCGCAGCACGGCCCGCGGCAGGCTCAGCCGCACCCCGCCCTCGCCGATGACCCGCAGCTTCAGCAGCAGCTTGCCGGGGGTGGCACCGACGGTGCCCACGGTGACCAGGCTCAGCGCCAGGAAGACCAGCAGCGCCCAGTTCCCGGCGACCTGGGCGTTACGGCCGGACAGCAGCGCGTAGGAGACGAGCAGGCACAGGCCCCAGTCGATGAAGAGCGCCCCGAAGCGGCGTCCCAGCGGCGCGATGGAGCCCGGTCCGCTCTCGGGAAGGCCGAGGCCCTGGCCCCGGTAGCCGAAGTCGACGCCCATCTCCTCGGCGGCCGCGCGGGGTCCGGAAAGCCACGATCCGATTGCTTGCCTCTTGTCCACCCGTCTACGTTACTGCGACCGCATACGTTCCCCCGGCCGGACCCCTTCCCAGCGGTTCCCGCGCCCCCGTACGGCGCCTTTTCCGAGGCCACGAGGGCTCCGCGAGCCTCCGCGAGCCCGTGCGAGCCGGTTAACCTGGGTGAAACAAATGGGTCATGCCCGGGAAATCCCGTCTGCCTATGGTCGGCGAGAGCGCGCCACCGCACATGGCATCGCGCCACCGGACATATCCCCGTCCCACCGCGGCCGGGCTAGGAGGAGTTGGATGTTCCAGAACGCCGACGACGCTCGGAAGTTCATCTCGGACGAGGACGTGAAGTTCGTCGATGTCCGTTTCTGTGACCTTCCCGGCGTCATGCAGCACTTCACCGTACCGGCGGAGGCGTTCGACCCGCACGAGGAGCTGGCCTTCGACGGCTCGTCGATCCGCGGCTTCCAGGCGATCCATGAGTCGGACATGGCCCTGCGCGCCGACCTCTCCACGGCGCGTGTCGACCCGTTCCGCCGGGACAAGACCCTCAACATCAACTTCTTCATCCACGACCCGATCACGGGCGAGCAGTACAGCCGTGACCCGCGGAACATCGCCAAGAAGGCCGAGGCGTACCTCGCCTCCACCGGCATCGCGGACACCGCGTACTTCGGCCCGGAGGCGGAGTTCTACGTCTTCGACAGCGTGCGCTTCGAGACCAAGGCGAACGAGTCCTTCTACCACATCGACTCCGAGGCGGGCGCCTGGAACACCGGTGCGCTTCAGGACAACCGCGGCTACAAGGTCCGCTACAAGGGTGGCTACTTCCCGACCCCGCCGGTCGACCACTTCGCCGACCTGCGCGCCGAGATCACCCTCGAGCTGAACAAGGCCGGCCTCCAGGTCGAGCGCCAGCACCACGAGGTGGGCACCGCCGGCCAGGCCGAGATCAACTACAAGTTCAACACGCTGCTGGCCGCGGCCGACGACCTGATGCTGTTCAAGTACATCGTCAAGAACGTGGCGTGGAAGAACGGCAAGACCGCGACCTTCATGCCGAAGCCGATCTTCGGTGACAACGGCTCGGGCATGCACGTCCACCAGTCGCTGTGGCAGGGCGGCTCCCCGCTCTTCTACGACGAGCAGGGCTACGCGGGCCTGTCGGACACCGCCCGCTACTACATCGGCGGCATCCTCAAGCACGCCCCGTCGCTGCTGGCCTTCACCAACCCGACGGTGAACTCCTACCACCGCCTGGTCCCGGGCTTCGAGGCGCCGGTCAATCTGGTGTACTCGCAGCGTAACCGCTCCGCCGCGATGCGTATCCCGATCACCGGCTCCAACCCGAAGGCCAAGCGCGTCGAGTTCCGCGCCCCGGACTCCTCCGGCAACCCGTACCTGGCCTTCTCCGCCCTGCTCCTCGCGGGTCTGGACGGCATCAAGAACAAGATCGAGCCGGCCGAGCCGATCGACAAGGACCTCTACGAGCTCGCCCCCGAGGAGCACGCGGGCGTCCCGCAGGTCCCGACCTCCCTCCCGGCCGTCCTCGACTCCCTCGAGTCCGACCACGAGTTCCTCCTCCAGGGCGGTGTCTTCACCTCCGACCTGATCGAGACCTGGATCGACTACAAGCGCACCAACGAGATCGCCCCGCTGCAGCTGCGTCCGCACCCGCACGAGTTCGAGCTCTACTTCGACGTGTAAGTCGTACGCGCTCTGTGAGCTCCTCCAGCTCCGTCCGAGCCCCCGCCCCCGCCCCGATGGGCGGGGCGGGGGCTCGGTGGTGTGGGGGAGGGAGCGTCAAGCCGCCGGGTTGACGGTCTGGGTGTCCGTGCCCGAGGACGGCAGGAAGCTGGTGTCGCCGTTGTAGAGGGCGATCACGGGGTGGGTGCCGACGCCCAGGGTGTTGAGGGACAGCATCGCGACGCCTCCCGACAGTGGCTGGACGAAGGCGCCGCCGCCGGAGCCGCCGATGACGAAGGTGACCGTGCCGGTCGGGACGCCCGCGCCGGGCGCGACCGGGGTGACGGTGGCGGTGAACGTCACCGAGCCGCCCAGCGTGGACGGATCCGGCGAGGAGGACACCGATGTGGTGGTGGCCGACTGGACGACGAGGATGACGTTGGCGCCGGTGGACGGGGAGAAGTTGGTGTCACCGTTGTAGTTGCCGAGGACGGCGTGGGCGCCGACGCTCAGGTTGGGGACGGTGACCGAGGTCGTACCGCCCGACAGCGTCCCGGTCACGGTGGGGCCACCGGTGATGACGAAGGTGACGTCGCCGGTGGGGGTTCCGGTGCCGAGCGGGATCACGGTGGCAGTGAGCGTGACCGACTGTCCGAAGGTGGCGGGGTTGGGTGAGACCGTGACCAGCGTGATCGTGGGCGTAGCCATGGGTGGCCCTCCAAGTGGTGTGGGGTGGTGGGCCGTTACTCGCCACGCGTGCGGGAACACGGCGCGGCGGCGCATCGGCGGTCAAGGGGTGCGCGCGTACGGCGATCCACGCGGGGGCGTCCCGCGTCGCCGTCCCCCGGCAGATGGGGAACCCACCGGTCTGTAGCACCAGTAGGCGCGCGACACGCCGCCACCCGCCAGGGATGTGCCGCCGAATTACCCCGGATGGCGCAGCGCTCGGCGGCCTTCCCCGCGCACACCATCCGCCCCGTGCGGCGCGCGTTCCCCGTGGTCAGGGCACCGCGTACGCACCGCGCACGGGGCGTGTCGCGGGGTTGCCGCGTTGGCGCATTGTGGCGTCGGCGCGTGCCGCGTTGGCGCGGTGTGGCGTTGGGGCGGTGTGGCGTTGGCGCGGTGTGGCGTGCGCACCGCCACCGCGTACCGGGCGGGTTGCCGCGCTTGCCTCGGGCGCGTCGGCCCGGGGTGGTCAGCCGTCGCCGAAGCCGCCCCCGAAGCCACCGCCGTCGCCGAAACCGCCGCCATCGCCGAAACCGCCCCCGAAGCCGCCATCGTCGAAGCCACCGCCGGAGTCACCACCGGAGTCGCCGCCGTCCCCGCCGTCGCCGAAGCCACCGTCGAACGCACCGGTCCCGTAGTCGGGGCCGAGGGACCCGCCCAGCAGCGTGCCGGCCAGCAGCCCGGGCAGCAGCATCGAGCCGTAGCCGCCGAAGTAGCCGCCCGCCCAGGGCCCGTAGGCCGGACCGGCGTCCCAGTACGGGCGGTGCCGGTCGCCGCCGACCGGGACGGTGCGGGCGTCCGGGTAGAGGCCGTCGTCGACGCGGGTGGCGTCCGCGGCGCAGGCGGGGACGGAGCGCTGGGTGCCGCCCGGGGGTGCCCACGGGACGTCCCGGACCGAGGGGCCGTGGCGCGGGTCGAAGAAGCACGGGGGCCGCCGCTGGGGCAGCGGGCCGCCCTCGCGGCGGGCTTCGAGGACCGCCAGCGCGAAGCGGCCCTCCTCCAGCGCCTCGGTCACCGGCCGTACGTCCCCGGGCCGCCGGGCAGCGGCCGACCTGGCCTTCGCCTCCTCGTAGGCGTCCAGGGCACGGCCGTAGTCGTCCGCCATCTCGGGGGTGGACGCCGGGTCGGCGGGGTCGAAGCGGGTCCCGCTGAGCTTCTCGCCGTACGCGGTGATGTCCTCCTCGACCGCACCGCGCACCTGCTCCAGCTCGGCCCGTTCGCGCTCGCGGCTCTGCTCGCGGGTGCGCCGCAGCATGAACAGGCCGCCTCCGCCGACGGCGGCCAGGACGATCAGCACCGCCACCGCGTCCCCCACCGACATGGTGGAGCCCCGCGCGCCCTGGTCGCCGCCGGTCCCCTGGCCGGTCCGGTCGTGGATCGCGGTGGCCGTGTCGGTCACGAAGCCGTTCAGGACCGCGGCGAGGTCGTGCGGGTGCTGCCGCAGGTTCCGCTCCGCCAGCGCCCGCGAGGTGCGTCCGGGCAGCACCGAGGTGTCGGATGCCGCCCCGAAGGAGGAGCCGAGCGCCACCGCGTAGACGCCGGGGCGGTCGACGGCGGCGCGCAGCCGCCCGAAGACGCGCTCACCGCCGTACGCGGGGTTGTCTGGCAGAACGGCCACGTAGACCGGCACATCCGCCTTGCGGATGTGTGCCACCAGAGCGCGCGCCTGTCCGGCGCTCAGGGCGTCGGAGGCGCCGGAATCGACGTACACGGGGCTGCTGCGCAGCGCCTTGCCGATCTTGTTCACATCCGTTTCGGCATGAGCGCCCCCGGCGGTGAGCAGCACCGCCGTCAGGGCGACGAGGATGGCCAGCAGGAGCGTGCCCCATCGTGGCGTCTTGCCGGACACACTTCGCATTTACCCGCATAGAGGGCAGGTATGCGCCGGTATGCCTCTCAGCGCCGCATGGCTGACCCCATACGACGCGGCGCCGCTCCCCCTCAGCGCACCTCCCATCCCACGCACGGCGCGCATGGCCCGCCATCACCTGCCCGCGCACGCTTGGCGCGCATCACGTGACGTCACGCGCATCACGTGGCGTCAGAGGAAGCGGCCGCTGGCCAGGCAGGGCGCCGCAGACGGCCGACGCCGCATCGCGGCACTTCCAGCGGAGCGCTTAGTCCGCGCGGCCGGTCGCGGCGACGGTGACGCCGAGGCCGATCATGGAGAGTCCGCCGACGCCACCGACCATGGCGAGGCGCCGCGGGGAGCGGGCGAACCAGGTGCGGGCGGTGGCCGCGGCCAGGCCCCAGACGCTGTCGGAGACCACCGCGATGGCGTTGAAGACCAGCCCGAGCAGCAGCATCTGCAGCACCACATGCCCCCGCTCGCGGTCGACGAACTGGGGCAGTACGGCGGCGAAGAACACGATCGTCTTGGGGTTGGCCACGCCGACCGCGAACCCCTCCCACAGCGTGCGCAGGCCTCCGCGGGCGGGGCCGTCGCCGGTGAAGGCGGCCTGCAGCGAGCGGCGCTGCCGCACCGCCTTGACCCCCAGGTACACCAGATAGGCGGCGCCCACCAGCTTCAGCGCGGTGAAGACGAGGACCGAGCGCTCCACCACCGACCCGACGCCCAGCGCCACGGCCACGACCAGCGCATACGCCCCGAGCGTATTGCCGACGACCGTGGTCAGCGCGGCGCGGCGGCCCTGGGCCAGTGCCCGGCCGACCACGAAGAGCACGCTCGGACCGGGGATCACGATCAGCAGGAACGACATGGCCGCGAAGGCGAGCAGTCGGTCGATGGACACCATGAAGCGCATCGAAGCACGCGACCGGCGCGCGACTCCAGCGCTTTTCCCGGTCGCGGGACGCGCTCCACGATCGGTGGACCTCGTCGTAAACGCTGGACGCCCGGGTCCCGGTCTGCGGCAGTCTGAGGCATACCGAATGGAAAACACACCCTCAGGGGGGATTTGCGATGTCTCGCACCACGGAGCAGGAAGAACAACCACCAAAACAACCATCGGCCCAGCCGTCGGAACCGCCGTCGGAACCGCCGGCCGAGCGGCCCGGCGAGGAGTTACGGTTCCGGTCACCCACGCTGACGGCCCTGGAGAAGCGTCCCGTCACCACCCGGGCCATGGCCCGCCGACTGCCCCAACTGGTGCGCCGCTCCCTGGCGTTGGCCTGGAAGGTGGACCGTAGGGCGGTGGTGACGCTGCTGGTGTGCCAGGCGTTGTCGGGGTTCTTCGAGGCGTTCGGGCTGCTGGCCACCACCGGCACGATCACGGCGCTCATCTCCTCCGGCCACATCACCGACCGGCTCCGGGACGCGCTGCCCTCGATCGCGGTCCTGGCGGGGGCGGCCGGGCTGCGGGCGCTGCTGGGGATCGCGGTCAACAACGTCTCCAGCCGGCTCTCCCCGCGGATCTCCCGGGAGGCCGAGACCCAGATGCTGAACGCGGCGATCAACGCCGAGCTGGCGGCGTACGACAACCCCGGGTTCAACGACAAGTGGGACGCGGCGGACCGGGGCGCCGAGGTGGCGCAGGATCTGATCACCGAGTCGCAGCAGCTCATGGCGTGTCTCTCGTCGCTGATCGCGGCGGCGGGCGTGGTCACCGTGCTGCATCCGGCGCTGCTGCCGCTGTTGCTGCTGGCCGCGCTGCCGCAGGGGATCGCGGGGATGAAGGCGGCCCGGGTGCAGTACGAGACCAGTCGTGCGATCAGCGCGGACCGGCGCACGCTCGGGCTGCTGCGCTGGTACATGGTGGACAAGGACATCGCCGATCAGCTCCGTTCCGGCACCATGGCGGAGTTCCTGCTGAAGCGGTACCGGGCCATCGGGGCGCGGGTGGACGCGGCCACCGACAAGGCGGTGCACCGGGGCGCGCGGTACGCGGTGCTGGGGGCGCTGGCCGGAGGGCTGGCGTCCGGGCTGGTCTGGGCGTCGCTGGCGCTGCTGCTGGGCGCGGGGCAGATGTCGGTGGCGTCGGCGGGTACGGCGGTGTTCGCGCTGCGAACGGTCGGCGCCTCGCTCCAGGGGATGGTCGGCTACGGGACGCGGCTGTTCCGTACGGGGCTGTATCTGGACGACTGGGCGGAGTTCATCGAGGAGGCGGGCGGGCACCGGATGCGGCGCGGCGCCCTGGTCCCGGCGGCGCCGCGGGTCATCAGGGCCGAGGGGCTGACGTACGCCTATCCGGAGTCCGACGCCCCGGCCCTGGACGAGGTCACGCTCGAGGTGCGGCGGGGCGAGGTGCTCGCGCTGGTCGGGGAGAACGGCTCGGGCAAGACCACCCTGAGCAAGCTGCTGACCGGGCTCTATCTGCCCACCAAGGGCATGGTGACCTGGGACGGCGTGGGCGTGGCGGAGCTGGATCCGCAGGCGATGTGGCGGCATACGGCGGTCGTGCCGCAGGACTACGCGCACTGGCCGCTGTCCGCGCGCGACAACATCACCCTCGGCCAGCCGCACGGCGGGGACGGGCGGGTCCGGGAGGCGGCGGTCCACTCCGGGGCGCAGGAGGTGGTGGACGGGCTGCGCAGCGGTCTTGACACCCTGCTCGCCCGGCAGTGGTGGGGCGGGGTGGAGCTGTCCGGCGGGCAGTGGCAGCGCATCGCGCTGGCCCGCGCGTTCCACCGGCCCGCGGGGCTGCTGGTGATGGACGAGCCGACCAGCGCGCTGGACGCCCGCGCCGAGCACCGGATCTTCGCGGGGCTGCGGCGGATGGCGGAGGACCGCGCGGTCGTCCTGGTGACGCACCGGCTGGCGAACGTGGCCGTGGCGGACCGGATCGTGGTGCTGGAGCGGGGGCGGGTGATCCAGCAGGGCACGTTCGCTGAGCTGACGGGGTCCCCCGGGCTGTTCCGGGAGCTATGGGAGCTCCAGAACGACCGCGGAGTGCCGGAGAACGGCCGAGGGCTGCCGGAGAACGACCGCGGGGTGCCGGAGAACGACCGCGGGGTGCCGGGGAACGACGGTGGGGTGCCGGGGAACGACCGCGGGGTACCGGCGCCGCGCGGGGAGGCGCCCTGAGCGTCCGCCCTGTCCAGGGGCCGGCGCCGCCGGTCACGCTCAGGGGCCGTGGAACCGGCCGGTCTCGGCCGCGCGGGCGCGGGAGGCGGCTATTTCGGCGTAGGCCCGGTCGCGCCCCTCCCAGTGGGAGCCCTCGACGGACTTGCCGGGCTCGAGGTCCTTGTAGACCTCGAAGAAGTGGGTGATCTCCATCCGGTCGAATTCGGGGACGTCATCGATGTCCTGCACGCCGACATAGCGCGGGTCATGGGCCGGGACGCAGAGGATCTTCTCGTCCGGGCCCTGCTCGTCGCGCATGCAGTACATGCCGATGGCCCGGCAGAGGATCACACAGCCGGGGAAGGTCGGCTCGGCGACGGTGACGAGGGCATCCAGCGGATCGCCGTCCCGGCCGAGGGTGTGGTCGACATAGCCGTAGTCGGCCGGGTACTTCGTCGAGGTGAACAGCATCCGGTCCAGCCGGATCCGGCCGGTCTCATGGTCCATCTCGTACTTGTTGCGGGACCCCTCAGGGATCTCCACGACCACATCGAACTCACCGTGCTCCATCGCGGCCTCCGGTCCCCGTCGCGCTCCGGTGTCCTTCCAGTGTGCGCCGGGGCCGCCGGGCGGGCAGCTCGGACCGGGGCGCCTCAGCCGCCCCGCACCAGGGCGTCGATCTCGGCCTCGAAGAGGACCGAGGGATCGAACCCCATGCCCGTGAACTGGCCTTGCACATCAAGGCTGATCACGCCGTGGAGCCGGGTCCAGGTGCGCAGCGCACGGCCCTTCAGCTCACCGCCGGGCTCCTCCCCGGGCACCCAGGAGCCCACGCCCTCGAGATGGCGCGCCAGTTCGGCCTCGAGCTCGGTGAGGGGCTGCTGCTCGTGGCTCGCGGTGGCGCCGTGCGCGGTGGCGCCATCGGCACCGCCGACGGCGGAGCAGGCGTCGAAGATGGTCCGCATCATCCCGGCCGCGATCTCGGCGGTCTCCGGCGGCGCGTGGTAACCGGGCACCGGGGTGCCGTAGATGAGCAGATAGCGGTCGGGCTGGCGCTTCGCCCAGTCGCGCATGGCGCGGGCCATGGCGCGGAAGCGGTCGGCGGGGGCGGCGCCGGCGACGGCCTGGGCGAGGGTTTCGGCCAGATCGCGGTAGGTGTCGGTGATCAGCTCGGTCAGCAGCTCGTCCCGGCTCGCGAAATAGCGGTAGAGCGCGGGGCCGGTCATCCCCATCGCCTTCGCGATCGCGTTCACCGAGATGCCCGCCGGGCCCGACTCGGCCAGCTGGGCCAGGGCCACGGCCTTGGCCTCCTCCCGGGTCTGTTTGCGATAGCGCTCTCGCCGTGCTGTCGCCATGGACGCGCCTCCCGTGCGGCTCTTCGAGTTCGGACTTGACACCTCGAGAGTAACAGGTTCATTGTTTAGTTAGAAGCTCTCACAGCAGCGAGAACACCTCACACCGAAACGAGGTCAGCCGTGATCACCGAAGTCGTTCTGCCGGGCCAGGTGGAGCCCGAAGGGCTCGAGCTCCGCACCCGCCCGCTGCCCGAGCCCGGTCCCGGGCAGGCGCTGGTGGCCGTCGAGGCGTCGGGGGTCTCCTTCGCGGAGCAGCAGATGCGCCGCGGGAAGTACTACGACCAGCCGCCGTTCCCCTTCGTGCCCGGCTACGACCTGGTGGGCAGGGTGGTCTCGACCGGCCCCGGGGTGGATCAGGCCCTGCGCGGGCGCCGGTTCGCGGCGCTCACGAAGATCGGCGGCTGGGCCAGCCACACCCTCGTCGACGCGGGCGACCTGGTGGAGGTCCCCGAGGGGGTGGACGCGGCGGAGGCCGAGACGGTGGTGGTCAACGGGATCACGGCCTGGCAGATGCTCCACCGCGTCGCCAAGGTGCGCCCCGGCATGACCGTGCTGGTCCACGGGGCCAACGGCGGGGTGGGCACCACCCTGGTCCAGCTCGCCCGCCATTCGGGCATCAAGGTCATCGGCACCGCCTCGCCCCGCCATCACGACGCGGTGCACGCCCTCGGCGCCACCCCGCTCGACTACCGCGATCCGGATCTGCCCTCCCGGGTGCGGGCGTTGGCGCCGGGCGGGGTCGACGCGGTCTTCGACCACGTCGGCGGCGAGGGCATCGTGGACTCCTTCCGGCTGCTCGCCCGCGGCGGCACGCTGGTCTCCTACGGTACGGCGGCCACCCGGGACGTCCCCGGCTCGTCCCGGGCCCCGGTGCTCAAGCTGCTCGCCCGGCTGGCCCTGTGGAACCTGCTGCCGAACGGACGGCGGGCGCACTTCTTCAACCTCTGGGCCGGACGGCGGCGCCGGGCCGCCTTCCAGGGGCGGATCCGCGCCGACCTGGGGCAGGTGCTGGCGCTGATGGCGAAGGGCGAGTTCACCGCACTGGTCGCGGCGAGGATTCCGCTCAGCGACGCCGCGAAGGCGATGCGGCTGGCCGAGTCCGGCACCGTCGCCGGAAAGGTGGTCCTGGTCGCGGACGAGGACGCCCGCCGGAGCGGCGAGGAGGGCGCGCGATGAGCGACCGGTTCCTCGGCCGCCCCGCCGCCTCTGCCAGCCCCGCCGACCCCGCCACGCCCAACGGCCCCGCCACGCCTGACGGGCCCGCCAGGCCCGACGGGCTGGACGCCCGGGACATCACGGCCGCCCCCATCGCCACCGTGGAGCCGCCCCACCGCGTCCCCGCGGGCATCCACGGCTCCTGGATACCCGATCTCCCCGACGCCGCCACCGGTCCGTGATAATTTTCGTATACGAGTTGTATGCGAAGCAGCATGGGGGCCCAGTGCCAGCGCAGTCCGGACGAGAAAAGGCGTACGCGTTCCTCAAGGAGACCGTGCTGACCGATCCCGACATGCAGGGCAGGTTCCTCACCGAGCAGGAGATCGCCGACCGGATCGGCATCTCCCGGACCCCGATCCGTGAGGCCCTGCTCCTGCTGGCGGCCGAGGATCTGGTCCAGCTGGTCCCCAAGCGGGGTGCGCATATCGCCCCGCTCTCCGGCCGGGAGATCACCGAGCTGATGGAGCTGCGCGGGATCGTCGAGCGCCACGCCGCCGAACGGACCATCGAGGCGGGCACGGTGCCGGTCGGGAAGCTGACGGAGCTGCTGGAGCGGCAGCGTGAGCTGATGGGGCCGGAGCAGGCCAAGGAGTTCATCGCCGTCGACCACCTCTTCCACGCGACCATGGTCGCCGCGGTGGGCAATGAACTCCTCAACCGGCACTACGACGGGCTGCGCAGCCGCCAGATCCGGGCCGGGGTGGTGGCCCTCTACACCCAGACCGGCCGCCAGGAGGAGGTGCTCGGCGAGCACCGGGCGATCCTGGACGCGGTGGCCTCCGGAGACACGGAGGCCGCCCGCGCGGCGATCAGCGCCCATCTGGGGTCCACGCTGAAGGTGCTGCTCGCCGGGTGAGTCACGACCCAGGGGTGAGTCACGACCCTGGGTTGGGCCACCGCCCAAGGGTGGGTCACCGGCCGGTCGGCGCCTTCGGATAGGTGATGACCAGCATGGTGACGCCCTCCTCGGAGACCCAGGGGCCATGCGGCATCCCCGGCGGCCGACAGGCGTAGAAGCCGCGCGAGAAGGTCTCGCCCAGGGTCAGATCGCGCATGCTGCCCTCGAGGAGGTAGACCTCCTCCCAGCCGTCGTGGCGGACCACCCCGGACGGGGAGGTGTCCGTCCCGGGTTCCCAGCGCACCAGGGCGGTGGTGTGGGTGCCGCTCCCGTCCGTGGCCAGGATCTGTTCGCTGACCCCCGCGGCCGCGCCCGGCGGCCGCTGCCAGGGAGCGGAGGGCAGATGGAACTCGTACTCCGGTTTGGCCCCGGCGGTGCCGCCCATGGCCGTACGCCCAGCCTCGCTCATGACTGTCCGCCCAGCCTGCGGTTGGCCAGGACGGACACCGTGCGGCGCACCGCGGTGACCTCCTCGGTGTCCACCTCCCCCACCAGCAGCCCCGGACCCGCGTCCAGCCGCTCCCGTACGGTGCCGTCGGGGCCGATCAGGGCGCTGTGGCCGATACCGGTGGGGGCAGAGGTCGCGGCGGTCAGGCCGGACGCCTCCGGGTCGGCCTGGCCCACGGCCGCCAGCCATACGGTGGCGTCCAGGGCCCGCGCCCGGGTCAGCAGCTCCCACTGCTCGCGCTTGCCGGGCCCCGCGCCCCAGGAGGCGGGCAGCAGCGAGACCACCGCGCCCGCGTCGGCGTGGGCCCGGAAGAGCTCGGGGAACCGTACGTCGTAGCAGGTGGCCAGGCCGATCCGGACGCCGTCGAGGTCGAAGGTCACCACCTCGGAGCCCGGGGCCACGGTCTTGGACTCGGCGAAGCCGAAGGCGTCATAGAGATGGATCTTGTCGTAGGAGGTCTCCACCCCCGGGCCGGTGGCCAGCAGGGTGTTGGTCACCCGGCCGTCGGGCGCCGGGGTGAACATCCCGGCCACGACCACCAGCCCGGCGTCCTTCGCGATCTGCCGGACCTCGGTGGCCCAGGGGCCGTCCAGCGGTTCGGCGATGGGGCCGAGCCGGGTGCCGAAGCAGGCCATGGCCGCCTCCGGAAAGGCGACCAGACGCGCCCCGGCGGCCGCCGCCCGCTGGGTCTCCTCGCGCAGCAGGGCGAGGTTCGACGCCGGGTCGGGGCCCGTGGTGATCTGGCTCAGTGCGATGCGGAGGGGCATGGCGGGTGCTGCCTCATTTCCTGGTCGGAAGCGTCGGAGAGACGGAGGGTCGGAGGGTATCGGAGGGTCGGAGTGCGGTCGGGGTTCGTGGTCCC
Organism: Streptomyces sp. 5-10; assembly: GCF_014712245.1. Lineage (NCBI taxonomy): Bacteria > Bacillati > Actinomycetota > Actinomycetes > Kitasatosporales > Streptomycetaceae > Streptomyces > Streptomyces sp. 5-10. Next base: position 38,229 of record NZ_JACVYG010000065.1, on the reverse strand, counting down.
GGCGGTGGCACGCGGCCCCATCCCGCCCCTTCCCCGGTACGACCCGCTTTACAGCTCCGCGCGGCGGGGCGAGACGGGACGGGGCAGGACGGGCGGGACGGGGCAGGACGGGACGGCGGTCAGGACACGGTCGTGGAGGCGGTGGAGCCGACGGGAAGCGGCTCCGGCTCCTCCTCCTCGGCGGCGGACGGGTCCCGGCCCAGCCAGAGGCCCGCCACCGTGACCGCTGCCGTGACCGCGATGTAGACGGCCAGCGGCACCCAGGCGTGATAGGCCCCCAGCAGCGTGGTGAAGAGCAGCGGCGCGATCGCGCCACCGATGAGCCCGGCGAGGGTGTAGGCGAGCGAGGAGCCGGTGTAGCGCAGCCGCGGGGAGAACTGCTCGGCGATGAAGGCCGCCTGCGGCCCGTACATCAGCGAGTGGATCACCAGCGCGCCGACGACCCCGAGGGTGAGCAGCGCCCAACTGCCGTCCGCGACCAGCGGGAAGAACAGGAACGGCCAGACCCCGGCGGCCACGGCCGCGCCCCCGTACAGCAGCCGCCGGTTGACCCGGTCCGAGAGCGCCCCGGCCAGCGGCATGAGCACGACCTGCAGCGAGGAGCCGATCAGCACGGCGGTGAGCGCCGAGCCGCGTGACATGTCGAGTTCCTCGGTGGCGTAGGTGAGCACGAAGACGGTGAACATCGCGTACAGCACATCGGGGGCGACCCGGCTGAGGATCGCGGCGGTCAGCGCCCTCGGCTGGGTGGTGAACACCTCGCGCAGCGGCGCCTCCGGGCGGTCCTGCGCGGCCTCCATCGCCTTGAAGACCGGGGTCTCCTCGAGCTTGGCGCGGATCCACAGACCGAACACCACCAGGGCACCGGAGAGCAGGAACGCCACCCGCCAGCCCCAGCTGGTGAACTGGTCCTCCGTCAGCGCCGCGCCCAGCGCGGCCAGGACGCCGTTGGCCAGCAGATTGCCCGCCGGCGGGCCGACCTGCGCGGCGGAGGCGTAGAAGCCGCGCCGCTTCGGATCGCCGAACTCGCTGGACAGCAGCACCGCGCCGCCCCACTCACCGCCGACGCCGACGCCCTGCGCGAAGCGCAGCAGCACCAGCGCGGCCGGGGCCGCGACGCCGACCGTGGCGTAGGTGGGCAGCAGCCCGATCAGCAGGGTGGCGCCGCCGATGAGCACGAGCGTCGCGATGAGCACCTTCTTGCGGCCGATGACATCGCCGAGCCGGCCGAAGACGAAGCCTCCCAGCGGCCGGGAGACATAGCCGACGGCGTAGGTGGAGAACGCCAGCAGGGTGCCGGTGGTGGGGTCCTTGGAGGGGAAGAAGAGATCGCCGAAGACCAGGGCCGCGGCGGCGGAGTAGACGGCGAAGTCGTACCACTCCAGGGCGGTGCCGGTGAGGCTGGCGACGAAGGCGCGGCGGACCCCGGACCGGTCGGCCCGGGGTGGCGTTGCGCTCGATGCGGTGGGCTGCATATTCCGTCCTCGAGGTGGTGCATGAGGCTTACGGGATGGTACGTGGCGTTTTCGTGGTGGTGCGGTGGATGGGGGGTTGCGCGGATCGACCTTCCGGCATACTTGTTGTATACCAAGCGTATGCGCAACCCCTCCGGAGGAAGTTAACCGCTTCGAAACCGCGAAAAGCGCGGTCACCCGCGGCAGCGGGTCACCGCGCGGCACGCGCAGAAACCGCAGATCGCCCCACCAGCAGATCGCCCCACCAGCAGATCGCCCCCACAAGCCCCATCGCGCCCTGGAGAGCACAGCACTCATGACAACGAAGCCGTCGCAGCCCGCAGCACAGTCCGCCCCGTCCTCGCTCACCTTCGAACTCCCCGACGGCTCCCTGCGCCACGTGGAGGTCGTCCAGGTGCTCAACGCGGGCTACGCGGGCCGCAGCCAGGAGGACGTGGCCGCCCATGTGGCCGAGCTCGCCGAGCTGGGCGTGCCCGCACCCTCCGTGACACCCGCCCTCTACCCGGTCTCCCCCTACCTGGCCCAGCAGACCGGCCGGGTCAGCGTCCAGCACGCCCGCACCTCGGGCGAGGCCGAGTGGGCGCTGGTCGTGGCCGCGGACGGGGAGCTGCTGCTGACGGCGGCCTGCGACCACACCGACCGGGAGCTGGAGGTCCACGGCGTGGCCTGGAGCAAGAACGCGGCCCCCGATGTGCTGGCCACCCGCGCCTGGCCGCTGTCCGATGTGACGCCCCGCCTCGACGACCTGACGCTCCGCGCTTGGGTCACTCACGACGGCGAGGAGACCGAGGTGCAGAACGGCACCCTGGCCGAGCTGCTGCCGCCCGCGTACTGGGTCGAGGTGCTGCGCGAACGCGGTGACCTGGTGCCCGGCACCGTGCTGATCTCCGGCACCATTCCGATGGCCGAGGGCGTGGACCAGTTCGCCGGGCGCTGGCGGGTGGAGCTGGGCGACCCGGCCACCGGCCGGACCATCGAATGCTCCTACGACGTGGTCCCGATGCCCGAGCCGATCGGCTGAGACCCGCACAAGAGCCCACACAAGAGCCCACCCCAGAGCCGCACCGAGCCCACGCCTGGAGCCCGCACCAGAGCATGGGCGACGCGCGAAGGCCGTCCGCCGCTACCGCCCCGAGGGGCATGCGGTGGACGGCCTTCGCCGCTGTCCAGACGGTTCGGTGATTCAGCGTCCGGTCAGGTTTCCCTGCCCTTCCGCATCACCATGCCGGCTGCGATCAGGCCGAACAGGCAGGTGACGGCACCCACGACGACATTGTTCGTGATGATCCCGGCATCGGCGCCCCGGGCGACCACCCAGGGAGAGATGATCATCCACACACCGATCGCGGACATGGCCCAGCACAGGCTGTACATCCTCCTCGGCGCCGTGGTGAGGCCGAGCCCCAGCAGGGCGATGGTGATACCGAGGATGAGGTTGTTGACCATGAGGTTGGGGCTGGTGCCCGAGAAGTGCACCACCCAGGGAGAGATGGCGAAGTACAGACCGGCGAGAAGCACCGGCCCGTCGAGGAAGACAACGTCCCGCGCGTCCATCATGCGTGCGTAGCGCTCCCGCATCTCGGATACGTCGGGGTGGCCCGTTATATCGCCTCTCGCACGTGAGACGTCGGCCATTCGACTCGCCTCCTTCGATCCATGCAAGTCTGACCGCACAGTGCGGTAAAAACACCGCACCACCATTGTGCGCCTCGCCTTGGTATATAGGTAGATGCCAGATTTGCACTCAAAGGTGTACCGTGCGCCTCCGTCAGGCGGGATGGACCGCCTCGTGCTTCTCGTAGCAGTCCCGGTCGAGATCGCGTACATCGACGGTGGTCTGCACCGTCAGCCCCGGCACCGGCGACACATGGGCGCGGGCCACCTCCACCACCGCGGCGGACAGCTCCCGCTTGGTCTCCGCGTCACGCCCGGACAGGATCGACACCTCGATGTGGATCATGGCGAGGTCCTCGGCGCCGTCCGCGAGATGGGCCTCCTCTATCCGCCGGAACCGGGTCTTGCAGCCCGCCACCGCCGTGTCGACGGTCTTGGCGACCACCGGGTGCAGGGCGGCACCGAAGCCGGGGCGGTCGAACGCGTCGGTCAGGGTGTCGGAGTATTCGACGACGATGTGCGGCATGGGCTTGCGCTCCTCAAGGGGTACGCGGCGGCCTGCGGCGCTTTCGGCGCGGGGCCTCTTACCGGGGCATCGTCGCACCTCTTCCCCGTCAACGGCCGAGCGCCCCGGGCCCGGTATCTGCTTCAATAGGGCCATGGCCAGCCTCCATGACATCGCGACGGGTCGTTACGACCTCGAGCCGTTCTGGCCGTCCCGGCAGGCGCACCACTTCGACCGCGAGTGTTGCCGCGCATCCGATGCGCGGGCCCGCTCGCTCGGCCGCTGATCTCTCCGTCCGGCCGCCCAGCCCGCGCGCACGACGTCCACTGACGCCCTCTCGCGCGAAAGAGCTGACCTCATGACGAACCTCCGTGGCCTGTCGTCCGCCTCCGCTCCCGCGGCCCCGACCAGCCCATCCGTCCCACCCGCCCGCCAGCGGCTGCGAGCCGTCGCACCGGACGAGGTGCCACCGGTCGCCGATCTGCTGCACCCCGGCGCCACCTGGCTGCCCGCTCCCCCGCACGCCCTGCCCACACTCCCCGGCCATCCGCCGATGGTCGGCTATCTGGTGCTGGTCCCGGCCGACCGGCAGCCACCCGAGGCGGCGGGGCCGGCCACCGAGGGGGCTCCGGCGGTGACGGGTGACGAGCTGATCCGGATAGACCCCGACCAGCGCACCGCCGAGATCGCCGGGCGGCCGCTGGACCTGACGTACCTCGAGTTCGAGCTGCTGAGCCATCTCGTCGCCCATCCGCACCGGGTGCACACCCGCGATCAGCTGGTGACCACGGTGTGGGGGTACGGCCATGTCGGCGACGGCCGGACCGTCGATGTCCATGTGGCCCGGCTGCGCCGCAAGATGGGCCGCGAGTACCGGGGGACGATCGTGACGGTGCGGCGGGTGGGGTACAAGTACGTGCCCACCGTCTGAACGCCTTCATGAACCCCTTCCGAACGCCTCGATGAACCCATGACGCCCGCCGTGGCGGGCAGGCCAGGAGCCTGTCCGCCACGGCGGGCGCGTGCGGTGCGGGCCCAGGACCTTATCGGATCCGGGACCTCATCGGGTCCGGCACCTCAGCGGCCCGCCCCCACCAGCGGCGGCCGCGGCCGCTCCACCGGCTGCTCCTCGCCGTGGCCGACGCTCGGCAGCCACCGCAGGGCGCGCGGCAGATACCAGTTGCGCTCCCCGAGCAGCGCCATCACCGAGGGCAGCAGCACCATCCGCACCAGCGTGGCGTCCACCAGCACCGCGACCGCGAGCCCGACGCCCATCTGCTGCATGTCCTGCATCCGCAGCAGGGCGAAGACCGCGAACACGGCGACCATGATGGCGGCCGCCCCGGTGACCGAGCCCGCCGTCGTCCGGATGCCCTCGCGGATCGCGTCCCGGGTGGCGAGCCCCCGCTGATGGGCCTCCCGGATCCGCGAGACCACGAACACGTGGTAGTCCATCGACAGCCCGAAGAGGATGACGAGGACGAACAGCGGCATCCACCCCTCGATCGCCCCGGCCGGCTCCATCCCCAGCCACTCCGCGCCCCAGCCGTGCTGGAAGACGGCGGTCATCGTGCCGTACGCGGCGCCCACCGACAGCAGGTTGAGCAGGATCGAGACGATCGCGATCGGCAGCGACCGGAAGCAGAGCAGCATCAGCACGAAGGTCACGGCGGCGATGAAGAGGAAGACCGGGGCGATGTCCGTCTTCAGCTGGTCGTTGAAGTCGCGGCTGGAGGCGAGCTCACCGGTCACGTACACCCGGTCGGAGACCGGTCCGAGGATCCTCGGGGCCAGATCCTCCTTGAGCGTGTCCAGGGCGCGCCGGGAGGTGGCGTCCTGACCGTCCCCGGCCAGCGGCACCTCGATCCGGGCCACCCCCTTCGTACGGTGCGCCTCGACGTCCACCGTCTTCCCGAACCGCCCGGACGCGGCGAGCTCCTTCCTGAAGTCCGCCACGGCCGCGTCGAAGCGGGCGGAGCCGACCTCGCCGGAGCGCAGCACCACCTCGGCCGGGGCGGGGCCGCCGGGGAAGGAGCCGGTGATCTCCTGGTACGCCACGGTGATGGCGGCGTCGGAGCCGAACTGCTTCTCCAGGCCGAGCTGTTCGGTCTTCATCCCGAGGGCGGGGGCGCACAGCACCAGCAGCAGCGCGCCCGATACGGCGGCGAACAGCTTCGGCTTGGCCAGGACGGGCCGCATCAGCTTGCCGGAGAGACCACCGCTGGCGTGCACGCCCTTCTTCCGGCGGCGGTTCAGCAGCGGCACCCGCCCGGCGTCGACCCGGTCGCCCAGCCAGGACAGCATCGCGGGCAGCACGGTCACCGAGCCGAGCATCGCCATCAGCACGACCAGGATGGTGGCGGCCGCGAAGCCGTGGAACAGCAGCAGCCCGGACAGGAACATCCCGGCCATCGCCAGCATGACCGTGACCCCGGAGATCAGCACCGCCCGGCCGCTGGTGGCGGCCGCGATCCGCAGCGCGGTTCCGGCGTCCCGGCCCGCGGCCCGCTCATCGCGCTCCCGCCGCAGGTAGAACAGCGAGTAGTCGACGCCGACGGCCAGGCCCACCAGGAACATCACCGAGTTGGTGGAGTCGAACAGGGGCAGCTGGTGGCTGACGAGGGCGAGCAGTCCGAAGGTGCCGACGCAGGCGGTCACCGCGAGCAGCACCGGCAGCAGCGCGGCCACCAGCGCCCCGAAGACCACCAGCAGAATGCCCAGCGCCAGCGGTACGGCCGTCAGCTCGGCCTTCTTGAAGTCGTCGGTCAGCATGTCGTCGAGCCGATGCTGGGCGGTGGCGTCGCCGAACTCGTAGGCCACGAAGCCCGGATGGGCCGCTTCGGTCTTCTCCACCGCCTCGACGACCGGCCCCACCCGCTCCCCGGCGGTGTCCGGGTCGCCCTTCATCTCAAAGCTGATCAGTGCCTCCCGGCCGTTCTCCGAGCGCACCGGGGGCTGGACGCGCACCGTCTCGCCGGTCCGCTCCAGCCGCGCCGAGAGGTCGCGGGCCGCGTCCCGCCAGCCGTCCGGGCGGTCGCCGCGCAGCATCACCATCTCTCCGGCCGGGGTCTGGAGGCCCGCGTCCTCCAGGATCTTCTCGGCACGTGCGGAATCGCCCGCACCATTCTCGGAGTTGGTCATCTGCCGGGACCCCGACATCCCGCCGACCACGGCGACGACCACGACGAACAGCAGCCATCCGATGATCGCGGTCTTGCGGTGGCGGGTGGACCACCCGCCCAGCCGCACGGCCAGGCCCTTCCTCGTTGCGCTCATGGCGTCTCTCCCCGTGAGGTACGGACGGAACAGGTCATGCCACGACGCTAGAAATCCGCAGGTCCGCGCCCCAGCCGGGCAGCCACCCTGTCGCCGAGCCATAGGGCGATGCGGGGAGGTGGTGCCAGGTACACCCCGGGACGGTGTCCGGCCCCCGTGTCCGGGCGGCGGGCCGCTGCCAGACTGAGGAGGCCCGCGGGTGCGGGCACCAGGTTCCGACCAGCGAGGGGGAAGCCGGATGAGGGCACGTAGAGCGCTGATGGCCTGCGCACGGGGGTTCGCCGTCTCCTGGCTCGCGCTGGTGTCGATCGCCCTGTCCGTGCTGACGATCCTGTCGATCAGCTTCATCCTCCTGGGTATCGGGGTGTTCACCACCCCTCCCCTGATCCGCGCGGTGCGGGCGCACGCCAATCGGCGCCGGCTGCTGGCCGCCGCCTGGTCCGATGTGCGGATCCAGCTGCCGTACCGCCCGCTGCCGACCGATCGGCGCTCCGGGGTCACCGGGCAGGTGGAGCTGTGCACCTTCCTGCTGAAGGACCCGGCCACCTGGCGCGATCTGCTGTGGCTCCAGGTCGACATGACGGCCGGGTACGCCATCGCGCTGCTGGCCTTCGCCTTCATGCCGTACGGGCTCGAGGGATTCGTCCTGGCCGCCGGGGTGTGGAAGCCGATCGTGGACGCGGGCGGCACCTACTGGTACACGTTCCTGCCCATCGACTCGCTGGGCACCGCCCTGCTGGCCGTCCCGGTCGGCGTCGGCTTCATCGCCCTCGGTTCGGTCCTCTCCCCCGTCCTGCTGCGCGGCCACTTCCTGCTGGCGCGCGCCTTCCTGGACCCGACCCCGCACATGGCGCTCGAGCAGCGGGTGCGGCGGCTCACCGAGACCCGGCACGACGCCGTGGACACCTCCGCCGCCGAACTGCGCCGCATCGAGCGCGATCTGCACGACGGCGCCCAGGCCCGGCTCGTGGCGATGGGCATGAGCCTGGGCACCGTGGAGGCCCTGATCGAGAAGGACCCGGCCAAGGCCAAGGAGCTGCTTGCCGCGGCCCGTACGAATTCCGCCGAGGCCCTGTCCGAGCTGCGCGACCTGGTCCGCGGCATCCATCCGCCCGTACTGGCCGAGCGCGGCCTGGGGGACGCGGTGCGCGCGCTGGCGCTGCGGATGGCGGTGCCGGTGGAGGTGGACGTGGACCTCACGGGCCGTCCCGAAGAACCGGTCGAGTCGGCGGCGTACTTCGCGGTCAGCGAGGTGCTGACCAACGCGGCCAAGCACGCGGGCGCCTCGCGGATGTGGCTGGACATCCACCACCAGGACGGCATGCTGCGCATCACCGTGACCGACGACGGCCGCGGCGGCGCGGTGATCACCCCGGACGGCGGGCTGAGCGGTGTCGAGCGGCGGCTGGGCACGTTCGACGGGGTCCTCGCGGTCAGCAGCCCTCCTGGCGGGCCCACCATGGTGACGATGGAGATCCCCTGCGCCCTGGCGGCGCAGGGCACCGCCAGGTGACCCACCGCCGGGTGACCCACCGCCGGGTGACCCACCGCCGGGGAAAGTCCGGCGGCGGGACGCGGTGCGCCGGGATCGCGAGGGCTTCCTGGAGCGGATCGCCCCGCGGCTCACCCGGCTGGGGCGGCTGCGGCTCCAGGGGCAGCGCGCGCGGCCGGGGCCGACTCCGTACGGGCGGACCTGGCCACCATGCCGCTGACCCGGCTGGCGACCTATGTGCTCTCGCTCCCGCTGGACGAACGGGCCGCGCGCCGCGCCGAGTTGACCGCCGCGCTGCGCGCCGCCGCACGGCGCACGGCGGGCGCCCGGATCGGCCGCCTGGGGCCGGAGCGCGGCGGTCCTCGACGACACCGCACAGCGGTACATTCGTCGGATTCGGTCACGTCCCCCACCCAGGGGCCCGAGGACGTCATGGAGCAGCCGTGCGTGTTGTGGTCGCCGAGGACCTGTTCCTGTTGCGGGACGGGCTGGTGCGGATGCTGGAGGCGTACGACTTCGAGGTCGTGGCCGCCGTGGAGAGCGGGCCCGAGCTGAGCAAGGCGCTGGCCGAGCTGGATCCGGAGGTGGCGGTGGTGGATGTGCGGCTGCCGCCGTCGTTCAGCGACGAGGGGCTGCAGTGCGCGCTGGCGGCGCGGCGGGCCCGGCCGGGGCTGCCGGTGCTGGTGCTGTCGCAGCACGTGGAGCAGCTGTACGCGCGGGAGCTGCTCGCGGACGGCAGCGGCGGCATCGGCTATCTGCTCAAGGACCGGGTCTTCGACGCCGATCAGTTCATCGACGCGGTGCGGCGGGTCGCCGCCGGGGGCACGGCGATGGATCCGCAGGTGATCTCGCAGCTGCTGGACCGGCGCGCCCAGGACCGGCCGCTGGGGCGGCTGACGCCGCGCGAGCAGGAGGTGCTGGAGCTGATGGCGGAGGGGCGGTCCAACACGGCGATCGCGGCGCGGCTGTTCGTCACCGAGCGGGCGGTCGCCAAGCACACCTCCAACATCTTCGGCAAGCTCGGCCTGCCGCCGTCGGACGACAACAACCGGCGGGTGCTGGCGGTGCTGGCCTACCTCGACCGGGGCTGAGCCGCCGGAGCCGGTCGGCCGTGACCGGCCGTGGCCCGGCCGCGACCCGGCCTCCCGTGCGCCCCATTGCTCCCACCCCACAACGCTGGTTAAGTGCCTTGTCCATATGACCCATTGGCCGTTGTCCGTTGGGGGGCGCATGAGCGACCTGAGCAGACGCACGCTGATCGGAACCGCCGGAGCACTGGGGGCCGGGGCCACGCTGGGGAGCCGGTTACCGGCGATGGCCGACGAACCGCACGAGGCACAGGACACCGCCGTGACCGCATTCGACACCGCTCCCGCGCGCGCCGCGCTGCGACGGCTGCTGCCGGACCACGCCGATCAGTTCCGGCTGGTGGCGCTGGAGAAGCGGGGCGCCGAGGAGCGGTTCGAGGTCGGCGGGTCCGCGGGGCGGCTGACGGTCTCCGGGACCAGCCCGGCGGTGCTGCTCACCGGGGTGCACTGGTACCTCAAGTACACCTGCCACGCCCAGATCACCTGGTCCGGCGATCAGCTGAACCTGCCGAAGAAGCTGCCCGCGCCCGCCCGGCGCGTCACCCGCTCGACCGCGCTCCCGCACCGCTTCGCGTTCAACGACACCCATGACGGCTACACCGCGCCGTTCGCCGGGTGGGACCAATGGGAGCACCTGATCGACATCGCGGCCCTGCACGGCTGCAACGAACTCCTGGTCACCGCCGGTCAGGAGAGTGTCTACCACCGGCTGCTCCAGGACTTCGGCTATACGGACGACGAGGCGCGCGCCTGGCTCCCCGCCCCCTCCCACCAGCCGTGGTGGCTGCTGCAGAACATGAGCGGTTACGGCGGCCCGGTGTCCCCCGCGCTCCTGGCCACCCGCACCGAGCTGGGGCGGCGGATCGCCGACCGGCTGCGGGAGCTGGGCATGCGGCCGGTGTTCCCCGGCTACTTCGGCACCGTCCCGGACGGCTTCGCGGACCGCAACCCGGGTGCCCGTACGGTCCCGCAGGGCGACTGGAACGGGCTCAGGCGGCCCGACTGGCTCGATCCGCGCACCGAGGTGTTCCGGAAGGTGGCCGCCGCCTTCTACCGCCATCAGGAGGAACTGTTCGGCGAGGCCGAGCTGTTCAAGATGGATCTGCTGCACGAGGGCGGCGACCCCGGGGACGTCCCCGTGCCGGAGGCCGCCCGCGCCGTGGAGACCTCGCTGCGGACCGCCCGCCCCGGCGCCACCTGGGTGATCCTCGGCTGGCAGGAGAACCCGCGCCGCGATCTGCTGGACGCCGTCGACCACGACCGCATGCTCATCGTGGACGGTCTTTCGGACCTGGACACCGTCACCGACCGGGAGCGGGACTGGGGCGCGGTGCCGTACGCGTTCGGCACCATCCCCAACTTCGGCGGCCGCACCACGATCGGCGCCAAGACCCACATGTGGACCAAGCGGTTCACCGTATGGCGCGACAAACCGGGCAGCAAGCTCGTCGGCACGGCCTATATGGCGGAGGCGGCCGAGCGGGACCCGGCCGCGTTCGAGCTGTTCAGCGAGTTGGCGTGGCGGGACGAGGCGGTGGACCGGGCCGAGTGGTTCCGCTCCTACGCCGATGTGCGCTACGGCGGCCGGGACACCAGGGCCCGCGAGGCGTTCGCCGCGCTGCGCGACACCGCGTACGAGATCAGCAGCAAGGACGGCCGCCCGCACGACTCGGTGTTCGCCGCCCGGCCCGCCCTGACCGCCCGTTCGGGCACCAACTACGCCACCCACACCCCCGCCTTCGACCCGGCCGGGTTCGACGTGGCCTTCGCGGCGCTGCTGGGTGTACGCGCCGGGCTGCGCGACAGCGACGCCTACCGCCACGACCTCACCGACATCGCCCGGCAGGCGCTGGCCAACCGCTCCTGGCAGCTGATCCCGCAGCTCCAGGACGCCTACGACCGTAAGGACCGCACGGCCTTCACGACGCTGTCCCGGCTGTGGCTCAAGCTGATGCGGCTCAGCGACGACATGACCGGGGCCCACCGGCGGTTCCTGCTGGGCCCGTGGCTCGAGGACGCCAAGCGGATGGCGTCGGGCGAGGAGGAGTCGGCCCAGCTGGAGCGGGCCGCGCGCACCCTCATCACCACCTGGGCGGACCGCGCCACGGCCGACGGCGGCAAGCTGGCCAACTACGCCAACCGCGACTGGAGCGGCCTCATCGCCGACTTCCACCTCCCCCAGTGGCAGTCCTATCTGGACGAGCTGGAGGACGCGCTCGCGGAGAACCGTCCGCCGCGCTCCTTCGACTGGTTCGCCGTCGAGGAGCCGTGGACGCGGGAGCGCAAGAGCTATCCGGTGCGGCCCACGGCGGACGCCCACCGCACCGCCCAGCGGGTGTACGAGGCGCTGGCCAAGGCCCCGTACCAGGGCACGCTGACCGTCACCGCCGAGCCCGCCACCCTGCCGCCCGGCGGCTCCGCGTCCCTCACCGCCGCCCTGCGCAACGTCAACGGGCTGCGCCCCACCGGCCGCGTCGACTTCGACCTCACCGTGACCGGCCTTGACCCGTCCCCGGTCGGGCCGACCCGGCTGCCGAGCGTCCCGGCGGGCGGCACGGGCGAGGTCCACTGGCGCGCCACCGCGCCCGACGAGCCGCTGGAGCGCCCGCTCAAGCCGCTGCCGTACGAACTGGGCGTGACGTACGGGCCGGAGGGCGAGGAGCGGGTACGGGCGGTGCGCACCGGGACGCTGTGGATCGCCGGACCGCTGGCGGACGGGCTGAAGACGGTCACCAACAGCGGTGCGGCCTTCGGCCAGTTGGACGAGCGGTTCGCGATCGACGGCGCGGGCCAGGACCTGTGGAAGGGCACCGCCGAATTCGGCTCCGTCTACCGCGATGGCGTCCTTACGGTGGGCACGGCCATCACCGTGAAGGTCGACGCCCAGGCGGCCACCGGGCCCTGGGCGCGGGCCGGGATCATCGTCCGCGACGACCTCGCCACGGCGGGCTCCCCCGGCTTCGTCAACCTCTCCGTCACCCCGGCCAACGGTGTCGTCCTGTCGTACGACTCGGGCGGCGACGGCACGCTGGACACCTACCAGCGGATCACCGGCGTCAAGGCGCCCGTACTGCTGCGGCTGACCCGCGCCGCCGCCACCTCCTACACCGGCGAGCTGTCCACGGACGACGGCGCGAGCTGGCGGAAGGTGGCCACGGTGACGGCACCGGGCGGGGCGGCCGCGCAGGACGCCGGGATCTTCATGAGCGCGGCGAACGGTGGTACGGGGGCCCGGGGGACGGTCGAGTTCAGCGGCTGGAGGACGAGTACGCCGTAGCGGGTTCGCGCCGGTGGCGGGGCGGGGGCGCAGGGGGTGTCCGGCGGTACGCGTACGCCTGCGGCGGGCCCACGCGGCGGAGCCGCATATCGGTGCTTCCCCCTCCCCGCCCCTTCCCGAAGCATCGATATGCGGCTCCGCCGCGTGGTGGGGCTCCGCCCCAGACCCCGCTCCTCAACCGCCGGGCGGGCTGATTTCAGCCCGTCCAGGGGGCACCTCCCAGCGGTAGCTGGGGGAGATTGAGGACACGCCCGAAGGGCGTCCGGGGTCTGGGGCGGAGCCCCGGTTCGGGGTCTGGGGCGGAGCCCCCCACGCGGCGGAGCCGCATATCGTCAGGTGTCGGGAAGGGGCGGGGAGGGGGAAGCACCGATATGCGGCTCCGCCGCGTGGGCCCGCCGCAGGCGCCAAGTCCCGCCGGACACCCGTAGGTGACCAACCCGGCCCGCCACTCGTTCACGACACGTGGACCAGCAGCAGGCGACAGTCGCCACCGACGACGAAACCACCGGCCTGATCGACGTCGAGCAGGCCGAGGCCGCCATCGTCGAGCACTACCCGCGGCTGGTGCGGCTCGCGTATCTCATCCTGCCGCCGGGCATCGGGCGCACCCGCCGGGTGCTCGCGGCGCATGCCCTCGCCCAGCGCGCGCTGCCCCGTAACCGGGGCTACGACACCGGCCCGGACCCGCACCCCGATGTCGAACTGCCCTGGCAGCGCGGGACGAAGGGCCCGGGCGCCGACACCACCGGATACGCCTATGTGCGGCTGCGGGTGCTGCGCCTGGCGCTGCGCGCGGCCCGGCAGCGGCCCTGGTGGCAGCGGCCCCCGGCGCTGCCGCAGGTGTTCGGGCTGCGGCTGTTCCCGCGCTCCGGCGGCGCCGATGAACTCGCCCTGGAGAAGGCGCTGTCGGAGCTGTCCGCCCCCGGCCGTGCCGCATACGTCCTGCTCGAGCTGGAGCAGCTCGACGAGCACGAGACGCGCGGCCTGCTGCGCGCCGCCGGGGTCGCGGACGCGCGGGAGGCGCTGGACGAGGCGGAGTCGGTGCCGGAGCCGGCGGGCAGCCGGGACGCATCGCTGCTGGAGTCCGCCGAGTTCGACCCGTGCTCGCTCCAGGCGCGGCCCACCGATCTGATGCGCCGCCGCCAGCATCTGCGGGCGGTGCTGGTGGCCGTGGTGGCGCTGGTGGTGTGCGGGACGCTGCTGGGGATGCCGGGGCGGGGCTGGGGGCCGAGCGGCGCCGCCGCGCCCTCGTACGCCCGCAATCCGGCCTCCGAACGCGCCCTGGACCCCGATCGGTTGACCCGCGCCGCGCCCGACGCCTGGCGCACCGCGTCCCGCGCCGACTTCTCCTCCTGGCCCGCGCGCGGCGACCGGGTGCGGGACACCGCGCTGCTGCGCCGCGCGCTCGCCGTCTGGGCGCGGCCGGGCGGCTCGGTGCGGGTGTCGGCCACCATGGGCACGCAGTCCGGGCCGCCGTCGGGGCCGCCGCAGCTGCTGTTCGCGGGCGAGGTGGACCAGGTCACGGTGGTGCTGCTGTACGACGGGCTGCGGGTGGCGCGGTACGCGGAGGCGCGCGAGGGCGGCGCGGTCGCGCTGGACTTCGCCCGGCTGGACGCCGCGGACGCGGGCACCTCGACCGCGCTGGTCCTCAGCCGTACGGACGGCAACGTCCGCTATCTGACCGCCCCTTGGGTGCGCCACGCCTGGGTGCGGGACCTGCTGCACCCGGCCGGGGTGCCGCGTCCGCTGCGCCGCACCGGGGACGGTGTGACCGACCCGGTGCGCACCGTTCCGCGGCTGCGCCCCTGCCGAGGCTGGCCCGCGCTCCAGTTCGGCTCGCGGCTGGTGGCCGACCTCGGCGAACTGGCCCCGGCCCGGCTCACCTACGGCACCCCCGGCGCCGGGGTGCGCGATGTGGCGGGGCGGGCGGCCCGGGCGAGCTGGGCCAGGACCGGGTGCCGGCTGGCGATGATGCGGGCGCGCGGGGTGCGCTCGGTCAACACCTGGCGGTTCGCCGCCCAGGCCCTGCCGGAGGCGGGCGGCCACGCGGCCTGGCTGTGCACCCGCGCCGACACCTGGCGGGGCACGGGCAGCAAGGTGCTGGCCCAGTTCCAGCCGTGGGACACCCGCCGGGGCAAGGCGGGTGCGGTCGCGGCCGGTGCCGACAACTCCCCCGCCTGCGGCCCGCGCGAGCCGCGGGTACTGGCGGGGGTGCTGTGGAAGGCGCGGTCCGGCCACTGGTACCTGCTGGCCGCCGGAAGCCGCCAGGTGACCGGGATCGTCGCCACCGGCGGCGTCCGGGGCCGCTCCTACGGCCGCGGCCTGACCCTCCCCGCGAAGGCGGGCGCCCGCGCCGACCTCAAGGCCCGCCTGGCGAACGGTGACCGGATGGGCTCCCTGCGCTAGGGGGTACGGCGGATCTTTCCCCTCCCCGCCCCTTCCCGCTACCAGGGGCTCCGCCCCTGGACCCCGAGGCCCGTGGCGGAACCCCGGACGCCCCCTGGGGCGCTGGCACGCGAGAACGGCGGGGCCCTGGCGACTGGGGCCAACGGCTGACCCGAGCCGGGGCGACGGGGCCGGGGGCTTTCCCCTCCCCGCCCCTTCCCGTAACCAGGGGCTCCGCCCCTGGACCCCGGGGCCTGAANCCGGGGGCTTTCCCCTCCCCGCCCCTTCCCGTAACCAGGGGCTCCGCCCCTGGACCCCGGGGCCTGAAGCGGAGCCCCGGTCGATGGTCTGGGGCAGAGCCCCGATCCGGGACCTGGAGCAGAACCCCAACCCGGGGCCTGGGACGGAGCCCCAATCCGGGGCCTGGAGCGGAGCTCCGATCCGGGGCCTGGGACGGAGCCCCAATCCGGGGGCTGGGGCGGAGCCCCGGTCGATGGTCTGGGGCAGAGCCCCGATCCGGGACCTGGAGCAGAACCCCAACCCGGGGCCTGGGACGGAGCCCCAATCCGGGGCCTGGAGCGGAGCTCCGATCCGGGGCCTGGGACGGAGCCCCAATCCGGGGGCTGGGGCGGAGCCCCGGTCGATGGTCTGGGGCAGAGCCCCGATCCGGGACCTGGAGCAGAACCCCAACCCGGGGCCTGGGACGGAGCCCCAATCCGGGGCCTGGAGCGGAGCTCCGATCCGGGGCCTGGGACGGAGCCCCAATCCGGGGGCTGGGGCGGAGCCCCGGTCGATGGTCTGGGGCAGAGCCCCGATCCGGGACCTGGAGCAGAACCCCAACCCGGGGCCTGGGACGGAGCCCCAATCCGGGGCCTGGAGCGGAGCTCCGATCCGGGGCCTGGGACGGAGCCCCAACCCGGGGGCTGGGGCGGAGCCCCGGTCGATGGTCTGGGGCAGAGCCCCGATCCGGGACCTGGAGCGGAGCCCCAACCCGAGGCCTGGAGCAGAACCCCAAACCGGGGCCTGGAGCGGAGCTCCGATCCGGGGCCTGGAGCGGAGCCCCAACCCGAGGCCTGGAGCAGAACCCCAAACCGGGGCCTGGAGCGGAGCTCCGATCCGGGGCCTGGAGCGGAGCCCCAACCCGAGGCCTGGAGCAGAACCCCAAACCGGGGCCTGGAGCGGAGCTCCGATCCGGGGCCTGGAGCGGAGCCCCAACCCGAGGCCTGGAGCAGAACCCCAAACCGGGGGCTGGGGCAGAACCCCAAACCGGGGCCTGGGGCAGAGCCCCAACCCGGGGCCTGGGGCAGAACCCCAAACCGGGGCCTGGAGCGGAGCCCCGGTCGATGGTCTGAGGCGGAGCCCCAACCCGGGGGCTGGGGCGGAGTCCCAGGTTCGGGAAGGGGCGGGGAGGGGAGCAGCACGCCGCAGGAGCCGCGATCCGCTGGACGTGCCCCGACCTGCCGTCGATCTGTTCAGCGCCCGACGGCCCCGGACGCCGTGAAGACGGCGACCGTGCGGCCGGGCACCGTGAAGGTGCCGGTCGCGCGCTCGTAGCCGGACGTCCGCACCGTGGCGTCGGCGCCGTGCGCCTGGACCGGGTGGAGGGCGTACGGCGTCCCGGCCAGGGCGGGGACGGTTTGCGACTGCCGGGACGGGGTCGCGTTGAAGACCACGACGAGCCGGCCGAGCCGCATGGTGATGACGCCCGGCGTCTCCCCGGTCCCGGACAGCGGGAAGGACAGCACCTGCCGCACCCCCTCCACCGTGGTCTGGCTGAACACCTTCTCGGTGGTGCGGATCCGCAGCAGATCCCGGTAGGCCGCCGAGGCGCCCGTGATCTCGGAGCAGCCGGGGCGTACCGCCGGATCGGTCAACAGGGGTTTGGCGTACGGCCACTTGGACTCGTTGTCCGCCGCCGGGGGCAGCCCCCGGCCGAAGCCGTTGCCGGACGCGCAATCCCAATGGATGGCGTTGAACCAGTCCCCGCTGTCGAAGGAGTTGCGGTCCAGCGACTTCGAGCGCAACAGATCGGTGCCCGCCTGGCTGAGCGCCGGGCCCTGGGAGAGCGTGGCGGTGGCCAGGGCCACCACCTGCGCCCTGGCCCGGTCGGCGGCCGAGGTGGTGGCGGGAAGCTTGTAGGCGAGCGCGTCGTAGAGGGTCTCGTTGTCATGGGCGTCGGCATAGGCGAGCGCGTCGCCGGGGGCGGCGGCGTAACCGGCCGGGGAGCCGTTGTAGTCGACCTCGGAGCCCTTGACCCGGCGTCCGCCGGTGTCGGTGAAGGTGTAGTCGGCGAGGTTGCCGGAGAGCCCGACCTTGATCAGGTCCTGGGCGTGCAGCAGCCGGGCCCGCTGCTCGTCCCGGTCGCCGTTGGCCGGTGAGCCGTTGGGGTCGGTGAAGAGCCCGGAGGCGAAGCCCTGGACGCGGGGGTCCTCGTCGAACGGCCCGCCGCCGCGCACCGCGTCCCGCGCCCGGTCGCTGAAGGTGGCGATCCCGGTGCCGGCCATGTTGCGCTGGGTGGCCTGGACGAAGCGGGCGTCGTCGGCCGCCTCGCCGAAGTTCCAGCCCTCGCCGTAGAGGATGATCGACTTGCCGTCCACCCCGTCCTTGGCGGGGGTCAGGGCGTCGAGGGCCTTGCGCACGGCCAGGATGTTGGCCTTGGGGTGGTGGCCCATGAGGTCGAAGCGGAAGCCGTCGACCTTGTACTCACGGGCCCAGGTGACGATCGAGTCCACCACCAGCTTGCCCATCATCGCGTGCTCGGGCGCCGTGCCGGGGCAGCAGGTGGAGGTGGCCACGGTGCCGTCGTCCAGCAGCCGCTGGTAGTAGCCGGGCACGATGCGGTCGAGCACCGACTTGTCGTCCTGCCCGGCGGCCACGGTGTGGTTGTAGACCACGTCCATGACCGTGCGCAGCCCGGCGTGGGCCAGCCCCTGCACCATCCGCCGGAACTCGCGGGTGCGGGCCGGGCCGTCCGGGTCGCTCGCGTAAGACCCCTCCGGCACGGTGTAGTGCAGCGGGTCGTAGCCCCAGTTGTAGCCGTCCCTGTCGGCGGTCCCGGCCACGCACTTCTGCTGCTGGTCGGAGTCGGCGGGCAGGGCGGCCAGATCGCAGCCGGGCCGGGCCTGGTCGGACCGCCGCTCCGGGACGGTGCCGAAGTCGAACGCGGGGAGGAGGTGGACGTACGAGGTGCCGGACCTGGCCAGCCGCGTGAGGTGCCGCATCCCGTCCGAGCCGCGGTCGGTGAAGGCGAGGTACTGGCCGGGGTGGGCGCTGGTGCGGTCCGCGATGGAGAAGTCGCGGATCTGCAGCTCCTGGATGCGGGCGTCGCGCAGCGGAACGGCCTTGGGCTTCTTCAGCGACGCCCAGCCGGCGGGGGCGAGCCGGGGATCGGCCAGATCGGTGACCAGGCTGCGGGCGGAGTCGGCGGTCAGGGCGGTGGAGTAGGGGTCGGTGACCTCGTTGGTGACGGTCTTGCCGACGCTCGGCGCCCAGACCCGGACCCGGTAGCGGTAGGGCTTGTCCCGCCAGTCGGGGCTCCCGGTCACGCTCCACACCCCGCTGCCGGGGTCCCGCCGCATGGCGACGGTGCGCCCGTCGAGGTCGAGCGACACGTTGTGGGCGGTCGGCGCCCAGACGGAGAGGGTGGGGCGGCCGCCGTGGAAGACCGGGCCGAGGCGGGCCCGGCGCGCCCGGTCCGCGTAGAGGTCGTCCAGCACGCCG
The DNA here is from genome assembly GCF_014712245.1 of Streptomyces sp. 5-10. Lineage (NCBI taxonomy): Bacteria > Bacillati > Actinomycetota > Actinomycetes > Kitasatosporales > Streptomycetaceae > Streptomyces > Streptomyces sp. 5-10. Next base: position 19,397 of record NZ_JACVYG010000065.1, on the reverse strand, counting down.
GGGATCTGCACCCCGGTGCGGTGCAGCACGTGGTCGCGGTCGTCGGCCGCGCGCTGGACGGCGGTGAGCGGGCCGCGCAGCGCCGTCGCGGCCTTGTCGCGGTCGCGCGGGTCGAGCCGATAGGCGGGCCGGTCGGCCAGATGGGGGTAGGCGGCCTTCTGGGCGTCGGTCAGGGAGGCGGGGGCCAGCCGCAGGGTGCCGCCGTCCGCGGAGCGCAACTCCTCGGCGGTCGCGGCGGTGTGCTCGACCTTCCAGACGACGGTGGCGCGGTCGATCCACTGCGCCTCGGCGGTGGCGGCCCGAGTCTCGGTGGCCGCGGCCCGGGCGGTCTGCGAAACGGCGGGCACGGCCGCCGCGCCCAGTGCCAGGGTGGCGAGCGCGGCGGCGGTGCGGAAGAGGGTGGCTCTCGGGGGTTTCACGGGGCTGGTGGCTCCTTGAAGGGGTCAGGGGCGGAGTGGGGGTCAGCCGCAGCTACGCGCGCCCGTGTGCAGGGCCACCGCCGTGTTCGCCCCCAGCGTGGCCGTGAACTGGCCCGAGGAGTCGACCGTGACGGACTTGCCGCTCTGGACGTCGCAGTAGCCACCCGCCGGGAGCGAGGTCTGGAAGGTCCGGGTGAGCGAGCCGCTCTCGTGGTTGATGGCCACGTACGCCTTGTCGCCGCGGCCGAACGCGATGGCGTTGTTGCCGTTGTCCCACCAGTTGGTCACCGAGTTGCCCCGGGCCGTGTTGCGGAAGGCGACCATGCTCATGATCTCGGGCCATTTGTGCTGGCACTTCCAGCCGTCCTGGTAGCAGGCGCCCACCGCGCCGCCGTTCGGCGGGCCCGCGTCGTTGTCGCTGAACTCGTAGCCGGAGTGGACGTCCGGGGAGCCGTAGGGCCAGGCCAGCATGAAGACGTTGGCCAGGGTGTAGTCGGCGCCGTCTCTGTAGGTGAGGGTGGAGCCGTTGCGCTCGGTGTCCCAGTTGTCGACGAAGACACCGGACTGGCCGCCGGCCATATAGCCCCAGCCCTCGCCGAAGTTCTTCAGGTACGCGAGCTTCTCGCTCTGGAACACCCGCTTGAGGTCCCGGCCGTAGCGGAACTCCTGCACATCGCCGTTGCGCAGATACTCCGTCGGGGAGACCGCCTCGCCCGCACCGTAGATGACCTCCTGCTTCCAGTAGACGCCCGGGTTGCTCAACTGGCTCTTGATGGCCGCCAGATCGTCCGCCGGGATGTGCTTGGCGCCGTCGACGCGGAAGCCGTCCACGCCGAGCGAGAGCAGGTCGTTGAGGTACTGCGCGAGCCGGGTCCGGACGTACGGCTCGCCGGTGTCCAGGTCGGCGAGGCCCACCAGCTCGCAGTGCTGCACGTTCCAGCGGTCCTGGTAGTTGCTGATCTGCGCGGTGCAGTCGTCCATGTCCGGGGACTGGTAGATCCCGGGGTAGGTGTACTTGGTGTACGAGGAGCCACCGGTGCCGGTGCCGGACCCGGCGGACATGTGGTTGATGACGGCGTCGGCCACGACCTTGACGCCCGCCGCATGGCAGGTGTCGATCATGTTCTTGAAGGCGGTGCGGTCGCCGAGCCGTCCGGCGATCTTGTAGCTGACGGGCTGGTAGGAGGTCCACCACTGGCCGCCCTGGATGTGCTCGGTGGCCGGGGACACCTCGACATAGCCGTATCCGGCGGGGCCGAGGGTGCTGGTGCACTCCTTGGCGACGGAGTCGTACTTCCACTCGAAGAGTTCGGCGGTGACGTCCTTGGTGCCGGGCGGTGTCGCGCGTGCGGTCTGGGGCAGGGCGACGAGCGTCACCGCGCTCGCCGCGAGGGCGAGTGCGGTGGCGAGGGGGATGCGGCTGCTGGCCATCGTTCCTCCGTGGGGGGTGGAGTTCGGGGGTGCCGATTGAGCCTCGTACGGCAACGCGCCATGCCCGTAAGGCCAGTTGAAGGTTCTTGCTGCAAGACGTCAGTGGTGGGGTGGTGACGGGACCGTACTCGCGAGCTTTTGTTGTTGCAAGACCTTTCGCAAACGATTGCGGCGGTGTTACGTTCAACCGCGTTCTCCGGTCCGGCCGGCCGGGGCCCGGTCAACGGGCCCCACGCGCCCGGCCGGTCGGATCGGTTTCGATATGCGGCTCCGCCGCGTGGCAGGGGCTCCGCCCCTGGACCCCGGGGACAACGAGCCGAGTCGCCGCGGTCAGTTCGCCGGGCGGGAGCTGGGGCGGAGCCCCCGTTGAGGGGAGGGGCGGGGAGGGGAACAGCCCGCCGCAGGCGTAACGGGGCGTCGGATGCTCCTAGCGGAGCCTCGCCGTCGAGCCACGGACCACCAAGTCCGGCTGGAAGACGAACTCCGTGTGCTGGACCGGGTTCCCGGCCATCTCCTCCAGCAGCGCCCCCACCGCCGCCGTCGCCATCGACTGCACCGGCTGGCGGACCGTGGTCAGCGGGGGATCGGTGAAGGCGATCAGCGGGGAGTCGTCGAAGCCGACCACCGACACATCGTGCGGCACCCGCAGCCCGCGCCGCGCCGCCTCCCGGATCGCCCCGAGCGCCATCAGGTCGCTGCCGCACACGATGCCCGTACAGCCCTGGTCCAGCAGCGTGGCCGCCGCCACCTGCCCGCCCTCGACGCTGAAGAGCGTATGCCGCACCAACTCCCGTGCCTCGTCCGCCGGTCGGCCCAGCAGTTCCAGCAGCTCCGCGCTCGCCGCGAGGAACCCCTCGACCTTGCGCAGCGCGGGGACGTAGCGGGCGGGCCCCACCGCGAGGCCGATGCGGTGGTGGCCGAGCGCGGCGAGGTGGCGGACGGCCATCCGCGCCGCCGCCCGGTCGTCGGGCGAGACGAACGTGGCCTGGATGTGCTCGTTGTAGCCGTTGATCAGCACGAACGGCACCTTGCGCCCGGCCAGCCGGGCATAGCGGGCGGGGTCGGCCGTGGTGTCGGCGTGCAGTCCGGACATGAAGACGATGCCCGCCACATCGCGCTCCTCCAACTGCTCCACCAGCTCGTCCTCGGTGGCGCCGCCGGGCATCTGGGTGCACAGGATGGGGGTGTAGCCATGACCGGCCAGCACCTGCTCGATGATCTGGGCGAAGGCGGGGAAGACCGGGTTGGTCAGCTCCGGGATCACCAGGCCGACCAGCCCGGCGCTGCGCCGCCGCAGCCGCACCGGCCGTTCGTAGCCGAGGACGTCGAGGGCGGCGAGCACCCGCTGCCGGGTGGCGGCCGCCACGCCCGCCTTGCCGTTGAGCACCCGGCTGACGGTGGCCTCGCTGACCTTGGCCTGCGCGGCGATATCGGCGAGCCGCGGCGGCGCACCCGGCGGGCCCACCGCGGATGAGCCTGCAGCGGATGGGCCCACCGCAGATGGGCCTGCCGCGGATGGCTCCACCGTAGATGGCCCTGCCGCGGGTAGGCCCGCCCCCGCTGGGCCCACCACAGATGGGCCCACCCCCCGTGCGCTCGCCCCCCGCGCGCTCGCCGCCAACGGATCCGCCGCCGACGGCCCCGTCGCCAACGGACCCGTCACGACTTGGTCGCCCCGGCCGTGAGCCCCGCCACCAGATGGCGCTGGGCCCAGGAGAACACCAGCGCCGCCGGGATGGCGATCATGACGGCCGCGGCCGTCATGGAGCCCCAGTCGGAGGTGTACTGGTTGACGAAGGTCTGGAGCCCCGCCGCGAGCGTGAGGTTCTCCTCCCCCGTCATGAAGGCGGAGGCGTAGGCCACCTCGGCCCACGCGGTGACGAAGGTGTAGAACGCGGTCACCGCGAGTCCCGGCTTGGCCAGCGGGACGACCAGCCGCCAGAAGGTCCCGAAGGGGTTGAGCCCGTCGACCCGGCCCGATTCGTCGATCTCCACCGGGATGGTGTCGAAGAAGCCCTTCATCATCCAGGCGCAGAACGGCACCGCCACCGTGAGGTAGGTGACGATGAGCGAGATCGGCTGGTTGAGCCAGCCCAGCGTCGACATGATGTTGTACAGCGGCACGATGAGGATGGCCACCGGGAACATCTGGGTGATCAGCAGCAGCCACATCAGCGGGCGCATCCCGGGGAACCGGAAGCGGCTGACGGCGTAGCCGGTGGTGGCGGCGACGAAGACGCCGAGGAGCGTGGTGATGACCACGATGAACAGCGAGTTGCCGAACCAGGTCAGGAACTCGGTGTCGCCGAGGACGTGTTGGTAGTTCCGCAGCGTCGGGTCCTTCACCACATCGGTGCTGAACGCCTCGCTCTTGGGCTTGAACGAGGTCACCACCAGCCACAGCGGCGGGAAGACCGCGACCGCCGAGGCGATGACGAGCGTGGTGTGCAGCCCGACGGAGGCGAGCGGGCCGCGTCGTTGGTCGCGCATGGCTACCAGACCTCTCCCTGCTTGCGGAGCGAACGGCGGTAGACCACCGCGAAGAGCATGAGGACGAGCAGGATCAGCACACCCCAGGCCGAGGCGCCGGCGAAGTCGCGCGGGCTGTTGACGAAGGAGAGCCGGTAGGCGTACGTCACCAGGATCTCGGTGGAGTCGCCGGGTCCGCCGCGGGTCAGCAGGAAGATCACCGGGAACATGTTGAACGTCCAGATGGTCGACAGCAGGATCACGGTGGAGCTGACCGAGCGCAGCCCGGGCAGGGTGATGTGGCGGAACCGCCGCCAGGGGCTCGCCCCGTCCATCTCGGCGGCCTCGTACAGCTCACCGGGGATGGACTGCAACCCGCCGAGCAGCGCGACCAGCATGAACGGCACCCCGAGCCAGATGTTCACGGCGATCACCGAGACCTTGGCCATGGTGGGGTCGTTCAGCCAGGGCACCGCGTCGATCCCGCCGCCGTGCAGCACCTTGTTGAGGATGCCGTTCTTCTCGTTGTAGAGCAGCCGCCAGGCGAAGACGGAGACGAAGGCGGGGACGGCCCAGGGCAGGATCAGCAGCGACCGGTAGAGGGTGCGCCCGGCGAACCGCCGGTTGAGCAGCACGGCCAGGCCCAGGCCGATCGCGAAGGTGAGCGCCACACAGCTGACGGTCCAGGTGACGGTCCAGCTCAGCCGGTCCCAGAAGACCTGGTCCTTGAGGATGGCCTGGAAGTTGTCGAGGCCGACCGTCTGGTAGGTGGCGGGGATGTGGTTGATCCCGATGGTGCGCTCGACATTGGCCTCGTTGGCGTCGGTCAGCGACAGATAGACGCCGCGGACCAGCGGATAGCCGATGATCAGCCCGATGACGAGCACGACGGGCGCGACCATGGCCCAGGCGTACCAGTGGCGGGCGAGCGCGTTGCGGATCCGGCTCGGCGGTGGAGTGCCGGCCTTGCGAACCCGGCCGCCCCGGCCGCGGGCGCCCTTCGCGCCCGCGGCCGGGTCCATCGCCGGGCTGGTGTCGACAGCCATCGTCGCCGGCCCTACTTCCAGTCGCCCTTGAGGAGCTTGCGGTACGCGTCACCGACCGACTTGGCGGCCTTCTCGGGCGAGGTCTTGCCGGTGAGGACGCCCGGGAACTGCACCAGGATCGCCTGGAAGAGGCTGTTGCCCTCGGGGATCCAGGGGCGCTCGACGGCCTTGTCGACGGCGGCCTTGAAGAACTTCACATTGGGGTTCGCCGCGACCGTCTTGTTGGCGTAGACGGAGGTGCGGGTGGGCAGCAATGAGAGCTTCTCGGTGGTCTTGGCCTGCACCTCGGCCGAGCTCATGTACCGCGCGAAGGCGTAGGAGGCGTCCAGGTTCTTCGACCCGGCGTAGACGGTGAGGTTCTGGCCGCCCTGCGGGGCGCCCTGGCCCTTGCTGCCGGCCGGGACCGGGACCACCCCGAGGTTGGACTTGTCCTTGAACGCCTTGCCCGCCAGGGTGTCCTCGATCGCCCACGGCCCGTTGATCGTCATCGCGACGTCGCCGTTCTTGATGGCGTTCTGCATGTTGTCCCAGCCGTCGGTGGCGTCGGTCTCCGCCGCCTTGGAGGTGACCAGGTCGCGGGCGGCCGCGAACGCCTTGATGCCGGGCTCGTCGTCGACGGTGACCTTCTTGGCGCCGGTGTCGAGGAGGTCGCCGCCCTCGCCGTAGATGAAGGGCAGGTACCAGTAGGCGTCGTCGCCGCGCAGATAGAGGCCGGTCTTGCCGGTCTTCTCCTTGATCTTCTTGGCGGCGGCCTTGAGCTCGGTCCAGTCCTTGGGCGGCTGGACCCCGGCCTCCTTCAGCATCTTCTTGTTGTAGAAGAGGCCGAGGGTGTCGATGACCTGCGGTACGGCGTAGGTCTTGCCCTTGAACTTGGCCCCGGCGAGCGCCTTGGGCAGATAGTCGGACTGGTCGGCGAGGGCGGGGGTGCCGTCCAGTGGGGCGAGATAGCCGATGTTGGCGAGGTCCTGGGTCCAGGCCACCTCGGTGCGCAGCACATCGGGCGCGCCGGAGCCGCCGGAGCCCGCGGCGTTCTTGAACTTGGCCAGCGCCTCGCCGAAGGGCACATTGACGTAGTTGACCTTGACGTCGGGGTGCTTCTTCTCGAAGCCCAGGGCGAGCTCCTTGTACGTGCCCTTCTCCGCGTCGTTCGACGTGTCCCAGTACGTCACGGTGCCGGAGAGATGGCCGCCGGACTTCTTGTCGCCGCTGCCGCCGTCGTCACCGCCGCACGCCGTCGCCGCGAGCGCCATGGCCGCGACGAGTGCGGTGGCCGCTATGCCACGTCGCATCTGAACTCCTCCAAAGCCGGCCGCTCCCTCGCGGCCCCGGGTTGCGGAGGAACGTAACAGGGCCGCAAGCCCGCCGAAAGACCTTGCGGCAAATTTCTGCAAGGCACTCGGCATCGTTACGTCCGCGTGTCCCCGCGGTAGCCGCTCCGCTCCCGTTCCAGCGCTTGACATACGCTCACAACACGACCGGAGTACCCCCGAAGGGCACCAGCGCAGCACCAGCGCGCTCTGCAAGCTCTTCCGCAAGGCATTGCAGAGCTGTTACGTTCGCGCCATGACCCAGGAGCTCACGACCTCCCTTGCCACCGAGCCGGCGCGCCCGTCCGAAGGCCACGGATGGTGGCGCGACGCCGTCATCTACCAGGTGTACGTACGGTCCTTCGCCGACAGCGACGGCGACGGGATCGGCGATCTGCGCGGGGCGCGGGAGCGGCTGCCGCACCTCGCCGGGCTGGGTGTGGACGCCGTCTGGCTGACCCCCTTCTACGCCTCCCCGCAGGCCGACGGCGGCTACGACGTGGCGGACTACCGCGCCGTCGACCCGCTCTTCGGCACCCTCGGCGACGCCGACGACCTGGTGCGCACCGCCCATGAGCTGGGGCTGAAGGTGATCGTGGACGTCGTCCCGAACCACAGCTCGGACCAGCACCCGTGGTTCCGCGAGGCGCTGGCCGACCGGCCCGGCGGCGCGGCCCGCGCCCGCTACCACTTCCGCCCCGGCCGCGGCGCCCACGGCGAACTGCCGCCGAACGACTGGGAGTCGGTCTTCGGCGGCCCCGCCTGGACCCGCACCACCGACCCGGACGGCACCCCCGGCGAGTGGTATCTGCACCTGTTCGCCCCCCAGCAGCCCGACCTCAACTGGGACTCCCCCGAGGTCCACGCGGAGTTCGACTCGGTGCTGCGCTTCTGGCTGGATCTGGGCGTGGACGGCTTCCGTATCGATGTCGCCCACGGCATGGTCAAGGCCGCCGGGCTGCCCGACATCGGCCACACCGAACAGGCCAAGCTGATCGGCTCCCAGGTGCTGCCGTTCTTCGACCAGGACGGGGTGCACGAGATCCACCGCTCCTGGCGGCGGCTGCTGGACTCCTACCCCGGTGACCGGATCGGCGTCGCCGAGGCCTGGGCGCCCACCTCCGAACGGCTGGCCCTCTACGTACGCCCCGACGAGCTGCACCAGGCGTTCAACTTCCAGTTCCTGAAGTGCCCGTGGGACGCGGCCGCGATGCGCGAGGTGATCGACGAGTCGCTGGCCGCCACCGGCTCCGTCGGCGCCCCCACCACCTGGGTGCTCTCCAACCACGACGTGGTCCGGCACACCACCCGCTACGCCGACGGAGCCGGTGGCGGCCCGGAGCGGGGGCTCGCCCGCGCCCGCGCCGCGGCCCTGCTCATCCTGGCGCTGCCCGGCTCGGCCTATCTCTACCAGGGCGAGGAGCTGGGCCTGCCCGAGGTGACCGAGCTGCCGGACGAGCTGCGCCAGGACCCGGCCTTCTTCCGCGCCTCCCCCGACGGGCAGGAGGGCCAGGACGGTCAGGACGGCTTCCGCGACGGCTGCCGGGTGCCCCTGCCCTGGACCCGCTCCGGCGACTCCTACGGCTTCGGCCCCGGCGGCAGCTGGCTGCCCCAGCCGGAGGACTGGGCCGAGCTGTCCGTCGAGGCGCAGACCGGCGACCCCGGCTCCACGCTGGAGCTGTACCGGGACGCGCTGGCGCTGCGCCGGGAGCTGCCGGGGCTCGGGGATGGCTCGATGAGCTGGCTGGACGCCCCGGCGGGGGTGCTCGCGCTGTCCCGGCCGGGCCTGGTCTGCACGCTCAACACGCTCGGGGAGGAGGTCGAACTGCCCGTCCCGGGGCGTGCGCTGCTGTCGTCGGCGCCGCTGACGTACCAGGCCGGAACCGTGTGCATTCCGCCTGATTCGTGCGCGTGGTGGGCAATCTGACACGCGACCGGTACAGTCCCACTCCATGACCGCACGGCTTGCTGACATCGCAGCCCAGGCGGGGGTCAGCGAAGCCACCGTCAGCCGCGTCCTCAATGGCAGGCCGGGGGTGGCGGCGGCCACCCGCGAATCCGTCCTCGCCGCCCTGGACGTCCTCGGCTATGAGCGGCCGGTGCGGCTGCGGCAGCGCAGCGCCGGACTGGTGGGACTGATCACGCCCGAGCTGGAGAACCCGATCTTCCCCGCCCTCGCCCAGGTCATCGGGCAGGCGCTCACCCGGCAGGGCTACACCCCGGTACTGGCCACCCAGACCCCCGGCGGCTCGACGGAGGACGAGCTGACCGAGATGCTGGTGGACCGGGGGGTGGCCGGGATCATCTTCGTCTCGGGGCTGCACGCGGACACCTCGGCCGATATGCAGCGCTATGACCAGCTGCGCGGCCAGGGTGTGCCGTTCGTGCTGGTGGACGGCTTCTCGCCGAAGGTGCGGGCGCCGTTCATCTCCCCGGACGACCGGGCGGCGATGGGGCTGGCGGTCACCCATCTGGTCTCGCTCGGGCACACCCGGATCGGTCTCGCGCTCGGGCCGAAGCGGTTCGTTCCCGTACTGCGCAAGATCGAAGGCTTCCAGCAGGCGATGCGGGACCGGCTGGGGCTCTCCCCGGCCGAGTCCGAGGAGCTGATCCAGCATTCGCTGTACACCCTGGAGGGCGGCCAGGCGGCGGCGACCGCGCTGATCGAGCGTGGCTGTACGGCGGTGGTGTGCGCGAGCGACATGATGGCGCTCGGTGCCATCCGGGCGGCCCGGCAGAGGGGCCTTGCGGTCCCTCAGGACGTCTCGGTGGTCGGCTTCGACGACTCCCCGCTGATCGCCTTCACCGATCCGCCGCTGACCACGATCCGCAAACCGGTGCAGTCGATGGGGCAGGCGGCGGTGCGGGCGCTGCTGGAGGAGATCGGCGGCACTCCGGCCCCGCCCAGCGAGTTCGTCTTCCTGCCGGAGCTGGTGGTGCGGGGTTCTACGGCGTCGGCGCATGGGGTGGAGGCGCGGGGGCGGCGGGCGGCCGGGGGTGCGGCCTAGGGGTGTCCGGCGGGGGTTGACGCCTGCGGCGGGCTGTTCCCCTCCCCGCCCCTTCCCGACACCTGACGACATGCGGCTCCGCCGCGTGGGGGGCTCCGCCCCAGACCCCCGGGGCCCAGGGGCGAAGCCCCACCTTCCAGCCCCTCCGGCGCTTGAGAACCCGGACCTGGGACGAAGCCCCACCTTCCAGCCCCTCCGGCGTTTGAGGAGCGGGGTCTGGGGCGGAGCCCCAGTTGTGGGAAGGGGCGGGTAGGGGAAAGCCCCCGTCCGGGGTCCTCGTCCAGCGGCCTGGCGCCCAGTGGACGTATGGGGCATACGCCCCTTGGAGGACCCCCCGGACCAGGACATAGGCAACGAAGACCCGATGTCACGGACGATCTGCGGGTGGACGTCGTCTGGCAGACTGTTGCCCTATGGGTGGAGCGACGATCAGGACCACGGCAGGCCGAACAGCCACCCCGGCACCCATCGCGGACACCGACGCGGAGCGGGCGCCGGGCCTCACCCTGATGGACCGGTTGCGTACCCCCAGAAGGCCCCGGCTCTGGTTCGAGATCGTCCTCATCGCCGTCAGTTACTGGACGTATTCGCTGATCCGCAACGCCGTCCCGGAGCAGCGGCCGGAGGCGCTGCGCAACGCGAACTGGATCTGGGGGTGGGAGCACCGGCTCGGATTGGCCTTCGAACGGGGCGTCAACCATGCGATCGACTCGGTCAGCTGGCTGATCGTGGGCATGAACTACTACTACGCCACGCTCCACTTCATCGTGACGCTCGGCGTGCTGGTGTGGCTCTACCACTGGCATCCGGGCCGTTACGCCGCCACCCGGCTGGCGCTCTTCGCGACCACGGGCGTGGCCCTGCTTGGCTACTACTTCTTCCCGCTGGCCCCGCCCCGGCTGATGCGCGGCGGCCACTTCATCGACACCGTGGTGGTGCACAACACCTGGGGCTCGATGGCCTCGGGGAACCTCGCCGATATGTCGAACCAGTACGCGGCGATGCCCTCGATGCACATCGGCTGGTCGCTGTGGTGCGGTCTGACCATCGCGACGCTGGCCCGCCCGGTGTGGGTGAAGGTGCTGGGGCTGCTCTACCCCTCGGCCACCCTGCTGGTGATCGTCGCCACCGCCAACCACTTCTGGATGGACGCGGTCGGCGGGGTCGTCTGCCTCTCCTTCGGCTTCGCGCTGTCGTGCGCGTGGTACGGCACGCTGCCGTACCGGCTGCCGAAGCAGGTGGCCGTGATCTGCACGGTTTGATCGTCCCCGGCGGAGCCGCCATTCTCTTTCCGCAAGGTCGACATGAGTTCACATGTCGACATGGTTCAGGGGCTCCCTGTGTCGCGCTGATCGACGCGGAATGAGCACGATGAGCGTGACGAAAGGGACCACCGGCCACCGTGCACACCGCCGACGCCGCTGCCGCTGCCGCTTCTTCCGTATCCGCCTACGAGTCCCCGGGCGCGCTGCTCCCCCGGCCCCGTACCGCCGGGCGGCCCCGCTTCCCGCTGGTGGCCACCGACCTCGACGGCACCCTGCTGCGCGGGGATCTCACGGTCTCGCCGCGCAACCGTGAGGCGCTGGCCCTGGTCCGGGCCGCCGGGGCGCGGCATCTGGTGGTCACCGGGCGCCCGGCCGCGTCCTGCCGGGAGTTCCTGGTGGCGATCGGCTACCGGGGGCTCGCGGTGTGTGGACAGGGCGCGCAGCTGTACGACGCCTCCGCGGACCGGCTGCTGGTCTCGGCGTCGCTGGACCGGGAGCTGGCCCGGTCGGTGGTGGAGCGCACCGAGGAGGCGCTGGGCGCCGGGCCGCTGGAGCTCGCCGTGGTGACCGCGGCGCCCGAGAACCGCTTCGTCGTCACCGCCCGCTTCACCGACCGGATGCGCCCGGAGTGGGGGCTGGCCGAGCGGGAGGAGCTGTGGGCGGCGCCGATCGAGAAGGTGCTGATGCGCCACCGTACGGTGGCGGACGGGCTGGTGGCGGCGGCCGCGGAGCGGGTGGGCGCGGGCGAGGTGGCGGTGACCCACTCCGAGAAGGGCATGGTCGAGGTGCTTCCGGCCGGGACGGACAAGTCGGTGGGGCTCCAACTGGCCGCCGACCGCATGGGGTTCACCCCCGCCGAGACGATCGCGTTCGGCGACATGCCCAATGACATCCCGCTGCTGGGCTGGGCGGGGCACGGGGTCGCGATGGGCAACGCCCACCCGGATCTGAAGGCGGTGGCCGACGAGGTGGCGCCGGCCAACGAGGACGACGGGGTCGCGGTGGTGCTGGAACGGCTGTTCGCCCACCCTTGAGCGGCTGCCGCACCGCACTCGCGGTGGGCTCGAGCAGCCGCTTACTCCCTTGACGGGATATACACAACTAAACAAAATATCCAAGGTGCGAGCTGAACCACGATCCGAACCCCACTACGTCGACGAGCGCTCCGGCGCCACATACCCGATCGACGACCCTCGCTGGTGCGGCGATGACGGGGCTCCCCTCACCGTCTCCGCACTGCCCGGCATCACCCGCGAGCAGGTGGACACCGGGGCCCGGTCACTGTGGCGCTACCGAGCGGCCCTCCCGGTGCGCATCGACGCCCCGGTGTCGCTGGGTGAAGGGTGCACCCCGCTGGTCGAGAAGAGCTGGGGGGAGGATCGGATTCTCTTCAAGCTGGAGTGGTTCAGCCCCACCGGCAGCTTCAAGGACCGCGGCACCAGCGTGATGATCTCGCTTCTCGCCCAGCGGGGCGTACGGGAGGTCATCGAGGACAGCTCCGGCAACGGCGGGGCCTCCGTCTCGGCGTACTGCGCCGCCGCCGGCGTCCGGGCCCGGATCCTGGCCCCCGCCACCACCTCCCCCGCGAAGGTCCTCCAGAGCCGGGCCTACGGCGCCGAGGTCCAGCTGGTGCCGGGCGACCGGGGCGCCACGGCGGCGGAGGCGCTGCGTCAGTCGGCCCATACGTACTACGCCAGCCACAACTGGCACCCCTTCTTCCTCCAGGGCACCAAGACCCTGGCGTACGAGCTGTGGGAGGACCTGGGCTTCACCGCACCGGACGCCGTGGTGACCGTGGCGGGCGCGGGCAGCACCGTGCTCGGCTGCGACCTCGGCTTCTCCGAGCTGCTCGCCGCGGGCCAGATCGCCCACCGCCCCCGGCTGCTGGTGGCCCAGCCCGCCCACTGCGCCCCGCTGCACGCCGCGTTCCGCGCGGGCGCCGAGGCCCCGGTGCCGTTCGAACACGCCCCGACCATCGCCGAGGGCACGGCCATCCGCGAGCCCGTCCGCTTCCCCGAGGTGCTGCGCGCCATCCGCCGCTCGGACGGCGACATGGCGGCCATCCCGGAGGACGCGATCGCCGCGGCGGTCCGCCGGCTGGCCGCGATGGGGCTCTACGCGGAGCCGACCAGCGCGACGGCGGCCGCGGCGATCGAGGTCTTCCGCGCCCGGGGCGCGATCCGCCCCGGTGAGACCACGGTGGTGCTGCTGACCGGCTCGGGCCTGAAGGCGACGCCGACGATGACGGAGCTCTTCGCGCCGGAGGGCGATGAGCGATGACCGAGGAGAGGCGTCAGGAGACCACGGGAGCGCCCGAGGACGAGCTGCTGCTCCGCGAGGCCGAGAAGATCGTGGTCGGCCTCGGCCGGATGTTCCCCGGGCTGTGCGAGGTGGTCCTCCACGATCTGCGCAACCCCGACCAGTCCATCCGCGCCATCGAGAGCAATCTCTCCGGCCGCGAGGTGGGCCAGCCCGCCACCGAGCTGGGCCTGGCCCGGATGCGGGACCCCGGCTTCCCCGACATCGTCCAGAACTACGCCAACCGCTTCCCGGACGGCCGCCCGGCGAAGAGCACCTCGATCGGCATCAAGAACAGCGCGGGCCAGTACGTCGCCGCCATCTGCCTCAACCTGGACGTCTCCCTCTTCGCGAGCGCCGCCCGCAGCCTCAACAACCTCGTCCGGACCGATGAGCAGGAGCAGCCGCTCACCGAAACCCTCCGCGCCCGCACCGCCGCGGAGCTGCGCACCGTCATCGAGGAATTCGCCGCCGCCCGCGGCCAGACCCCGCGCAGCCTGGGCACCCCCGCCAAGAAGGAACTCGTCCGCACCCTCAAGACCAGCGGCTTCCTCCAGGTGAAGCACTCCGTCCAGGTGGTCACCGAACTCCTGGGCGTCTCCCGCGCCACGGTCTACAACTACCTGCGCTCACCCTGACCCCGGGAGCTCTTCCCCGATGAACCCGCCGATCCGCCCTATCGACGTCCCCGAAGCCTTCGCCGCGTCGTTCGGCGAGCACGACGCCGCCGGACGCGCCTGGCTCGCCGCGCTGCCCCGGCTGGCCGCGGACTTCCTCGACCGCTGGGACCTGCGCCCGGCCGGACCCGCCGCCCATGGCATGGCCTCGCTCGTCCTCCCGGTGGCCAGCGCGGACGGAACCCCCGCGGTCCTCAAGCTCCAGCAGGTCAGGGAGGAGACCGAGGGCGCCCCGCTGGGCCTGCGGACCTGGAACGGCGACGGCGTGGTGCTCCTGCTCGACCACGACCCGGACACGGGCACCATGCTGCTGGAGCGCCTGGACGCCTCCCGTCCGCTCTCCTCGCTGCCCGACGACACCGCCGCGATGCGCGTCCTGGCCGACCTCCTGGCCCGCCTGACGACGGTGCCCGCCCCTGACGGTCTCCGCCATCTGTCCGACATCGCCGCCACCATGCTGGAGCGGACGCCCGACGCCGTACCGGCCCTGCGCGACCCGGCCGAACAGCGGCTGGTCCGCGTCTGCGCCTCCGCCGTGGCCGAACTCCTCGACGAACCGGGCGACCGACTGCTGCACTGGGATCTCCACTACGACAACATCCTCGCCGGTGAGCGCGAGCCCTGGCTGGCCATCGACCCCGAACCGCTCACCGGCGACCCCGGCTTCGAGCTCCTGCCCGCGATGGACAACCGCTGGGACGAGGTCCTGGCCACCGGTGACCCCACCCGCGCGGTGCTCCGCCGCTTCGACCTGCTGACCGAGGCCCTCGATCTGGACCGGCGGCGCGCCACCGGCTGGACCCTCGGCCGCGTCCTGCAGAACGCCCTCTGGGACATCGAAGACGGCAAGACCACCCTGGAACCGGCCCAGGTCACCATCGCCACGGCCCTGCTGGCCCATCGTTAGCCGCTTGCCACTCTGCCCTCGGCAGACCCCGGTGCGGGCGGGCCTTGCACCGGGCGACCATGGCGGGAGGGCCAACGACATCTCCGTGCGCCGCCTCGACCTCGGCTACTTTGGCGTGACGCAGCCCCTTCCCCCGTACCGGCCCTGGCTGGACCGCCTTGCCGACTTCGACCCCCGCCGCGTCCTCTTCGCCCACGACTGCGCGGTCTGGGAGCCGTCGGACGGCTGAGGCTCTCGCCTCAACTTCCCGTTCACCCCATGGTCTTGGCGCCGTCCAGGGACTCGCGAATGATGTCGGCGTGCCCGGCGTGCTGCGCGGTCTCGGCGATGATGTGCAGCAGCACCTGACGGGCCGACCAGCGTGCGCCGGACTCGAACCACGGCGCCTCCGGCAGCGGCTGGGTCGCGTCCAGGTCGGGCAGGGCGGCGATCAGCTCGTCGGTCCGGCGGGCCACCGCCGCGTACGCGGCCAGTACGCCGGCCAGCGTCTCGCCGGGCAGCAGCCGGAACTCGTCAGCCCGCTTGGCGAAGTCGGCCTCGGTCATGGCGGTGAAGTCGGGCATGGCCGACGGGCCCTCCAGGATGAAGTCCCCCCAGCCCCGCTCCACCGCGGCGACGTGCTTGACCAGGCCGCCCAGGCACAGCGCGCTGACGGTGGTGCGCAGCCCGGCCTGCTCGTCGGTGAGATCGCGGGTGGTGAAGCGCAGGAAGTGCCGGTGCTTGTTCAGCGTCCGCAGCAGGTCGGCGCGCTCGCCGGTGAGGGTCGCCGACTCGCTCAGGCTCAGGGTCTCGGTCATGATCTCCGCCTTCGGTTGGTCCCGTGTTCCTCGGCCAAGAACGACAGTAGGAGCCACTGCGGACAGCTTCTGTCCTCAATTCCGGGAGAATTCGGAGACATGGCGAACACCAGCGCGTGGGCTTTTCGCCCAGGGCTGTGCGGTCTGGGAGCCGTCGGGCGACTGACGGTCTCGTCTCGCGCCTTCGGCGCCTTTGAGCATGGGGCCGGGGGTGCCGGGGTCGCGCTCTCGTCGCCGGGCGGCGGGCCGTGGGGGGCGGGGCGGGTGGCGGCTCCCGTGCTCAGGGGCTTGTGCCGATGCCGGACCGCCGGGGGTGGGGTACCCTCCCCGGAAAACCTTTGACAAATTAGTTGCTTCAGATCAAGCGTTTTTGAGAGGGGTACCCGGAGGGGCCGTCAGTCCGGCCGGGTCCCAACCCAGGACCGCAGGAGCCGCCACCGGGGCCCACCACCACCGGCCCGCCTGTCGGCGGCGAGGCCCGCGCCACCCGTCCCCCGCCCCCATGCTCAATGGCGCCGAAGGCGCGAGACGAAACCCGCACCGCGCCGACGGCCCCAGCACCGGAACGGACGGGCGCCCCGGGCGATCAGATGCTGTCCGGCAGCTGGTCGAAGTCCCCCCGCTTTACCCCCGCACGAACGCGCCCCACCGGGTCGGGTGGGTGGCGATGACCACCGCCGGGTCATCGCGCTCGCGACGCCGAGAGCGGCCGAGGGCTGCTCATCATCGGCAGCTCCGCCACCGACTGGGGCGTCTGCCACCACGGACCGGGGCCCGGGAAGGCGGTGTGGTTCCAGGTCAGCGGGGCCCGTTCATGAGGGGTCCAGTCGCTCAAGCGCCGACGTACACGAGAGAGCTCGGGGCTCGTCTCTCTCACTTCGGGGCTACGGGACCGGCGGGTGCCACCCGCAGAGCTACCGTGACGACACAACTCCCTGTCCCTCGGCACCTGGAGGATGGTGTGCGGTACAAAGGGCCGCTTCCGAAGCGGGTCACCGGCCGGGTCAATGCCTGGATGGTCGGGCTGCGCGCCTCGCCCCGGTGGGGGCGGTGGGTGCGTGGGCGGCTCACGGTCGTCACGTACACGGGGCGGCGGTCGGGGCGCGGCTTCAGTACGCCGGTCGCCTATCGGCGCGCCGCCGACGGCGTCACGATCGCGGTCGCCCTGCCCGAACGTAAGCAGTGGTGGCGCAACTTCACGGGTGAGGGGTGGCCGATATCGCTGGACCTGGACGGTGCCGAGCGGTCCGGGCACGCCGTCGCTCACGTGGACGGCAAGGGGCGCGTCACCATCAGCGTGCGGCTCGACCCGCGGCCCGAACGGCCGCCTACGGAATTGCCATGACCCCTTCACCTCGTGCGCGGAGCCGCTGAGTAGGATCGGCGGCCACACGGGGGAAGGTCATCAATGAAACAGTTGCTGGGCGGCGCGCGCCGCCGCGCCGTGTCGATCGGTGGCGCCGTCGCGGTGCTGGTGGCGGCCGGGGTCGGGACGTGGGCCACGGACACCTGGCCGTTCGACGGGAAAGACACCTACTGCTGGGGCGCGTGGAAAGAGGACAGCGGGCCGGACTTCCTGAGCGGCGACGCGCTGGACGAGGACAACGCCCGCCGTACGGCCAAGGAGACCGCGCCGACACCGGCGCGGCAGCGCGGGCGGTGCACCGTGGCGCTCCACTCCGAGCGCGTGAGCGGCGACGGCGAAAAGGTCGTGGAGGAGACCGAGATCACGGTCACCTACGGCCCGGCGCCCGAGGACGCCGCGGAGCGCATGGAGTGGATCGGCGGCTACCTCGGCGACCGGGCGATGCCACTGCCCGACGGGCTGCCGGGCGCCACCGACGGACGGCACGCGCTGCTGGTGCTGCCCAAGGGATGCGACGCCCGCGACGGGCGGCCGACCGCGGTGACGCTCGACTCGATGGCGCGGTCGGAATACGGCGACTCCACTCTGCCGGGCGACCCGGGGCTCGGCGGCTCCCAATCCGTGGCCCGGTTGCTCGTCGCGGTGGCCAACCGCGCGATGGAGAAGGCGGGTTGTGCCCCGGCCAAGCCGCTCGAGGTCGTCTCGCCGATGGCCACACTGCCCGAGGACGACGAGGACTTCTTCACCCGGGCCTGCCGGATCAGGGGCCTGGAGTTCGGCAAGGAGGCGGCCCACGACCTGGAGTACCAGGTCGGCGCGGTCACCCGGGACCTCCAGTCCTGTTCGGTGCGGACGCAACGCGGTGAGGGCCGGTACTTCGACGCTCTGATGGTGGCCCAGCCGCGGCTCTCCGCGCTGTTCGACGGGGCCACGGGCAGCAAGGCACCGGCGCGCGGCTGGCGCGGTACGGGGGTCTTCGCCGACGACTACAAGGTCGTACGGGCCGACTGCGCGGGGCGTCCGCTCACCGTGCTGATGCTCGCCCCCTCGCTGCGCGAGACGACTCCGTACTTCGCCGCCTTCGCCAACGCCGTGGCGCGACGCGTCGGTTGCGCGCCCGTCGCACCTGGGGGTTCCAGCCGATGAACGACTCCGAGAACAACGAAAGCAACGAGAACAACGGGGACAACGGGGACAGCACCTCCGTGCCGCTGCACGAGCGGCGCCGCCCCTGGTGGCACTGGCAGCGCGTGGCCCGCAGCCGGCCCCGGCTGGCCGTGATCATGGCCGTGGCCGGAGCCGTCGTGGGGGCGCTGCTCGGCGGCGCCGGGGTGGCCTGGCGGGCCGAGGCGGGTCCGTTCGCGGACGACCGGGCCTGCTGGGGGGCGTTCAGCCGGGACGATGTGGCGACGCTGTTCGACGGCAAATCCGGCGGCGAAGAGGACGTCAAGAGCTCCGAGCTGCCCATCACCAGCGATCGCATCGGCGCCAAGGGCTCGTCCGGCCAGTGTCTGCTGACCTCCGACGGATCGCGGATCACCGTCCAGGCGCATCAGCTGGACACCCGGTTCGGCGGCGCGGGCGACCAGTGGGCCGATGAGTTCCTGTCCGCGCGGCTCACCCCGCTGGGCGACGGGCTGCTGGGCATGGCCTCGGACACCCGGGCCTGGCTCGCGGTGCCCGACGGCTGCATCGGCCGGCCGAGCCGGCTGGGCGCCGCCGACGGCCCCACCGTGATCGACCTGGCGACCGGCTGGACGATTTACGACGACGAGGTCAACGCTGAGGCCCGGGATCGACTCGCCCGTGCCGTGGTCACCTTGGTCAACCACTACATGGCCGACAAGGGGTGCACGGGCACCATCGCCGACCCAACCCGCCGGATGCCGGAGCCGCCGCGGTTCCTGGACGAGAAGAAGGACGCCATGTGCGGCGTCAAGGGGTTGCCGCTCCCCCGCGACTACGCGCACGGCACGCTGGGCCGCACCCTGGTCACCCGGGGCGCGGGGCCGGTGCGCACCTGCGACCGCCGGGTGCTCTTCGACCATCCCGAACTGCGGCTGATGACGGTCGAGGATCCCCGGCTCGCGGTGCTCTACGAGCAGCTGTCCGGGGACGGCGCCAAGGAACGGGTCAAGGCCGGTGAGCAGGACGGACACGGGTTCGTCCGCGACGACATGGGGCTGTTCCAGGCCGAGTGCCAGACTGGCCCGGTCACCTTCCTGATCCGGGCGGACAGCGGCCGGCGCCCCGCCGACATCCGTAAGCTCCTGCCCCGCTATGTGGCCGCGGAGGCGGATCGCATCGGCTGCGGTCCCCTGCACATCACCCTGCCCGCGGACGGCTGACCTGGGCCGCGCACCGCGCGCGGTCAGCTCTCGTAGTCGTAGAAGAGGCGTTCCACCAC
>NZ_JACVYG010000064.1:0-56923 GCF_014712245.1 Streptomyces sp. 5-10 | reverse complement strand
GGGGGGGTGCCTCTATGTCTTCCGTCAAGGCACCCATGTCTGGTTTGGGGTTGTTCGGGGTTGTTGGGGTTATGCGGCGAGCTCGACATCCCTTGGTGTCCGGGATTCGTAGAAGGTGCCGTCGCGGAGCATGGCGAACAGGACGCTGATGCGTTGGCGGGCGAGTCGGAGGAGGGCTTGGGTATGGGTCTTGCCGCGTGCTCGTTGCCTGTCGTAGTAGGCGCGGGAGGCGGGGTCGGCGTTCATGCAGGCGAAGGCGGACAGGAACATCGCCCGTTTGAGCTGCCGGTTGCCGCCTCGGGGTGCGTGTTCACCGTGGATCGAGGTGCCGGACGACTTCGTTGTCGGGGCGAGTCCGGCGTAGGAGGCCAGGTGGGCGGCGGTGGGAAAACTGGCGCCGTCGCCGACGGTGACCAGCAGGACGGCGGCGGTCCTGACGCCGACGCCGGGCATCGACGTCAGGACCAGGGAAAGAGGGTGAGCCTCCAGCAGGGTGTTGATCTGGGCTTCCATCGCCCGGCGCTGGGTGTGGACGGCAGCCAGAGAAGCGGCCAGAGAGGGGATGACGATGTCGAGGGTGCCGGTGCCGGGGACGACAACGGTCTGTTCGTCCAGTGCGTCGAAGACGTCGTCGATCAGCCGCTGGGCCATGCGGGGGGCTTTCGGGCGGATCAGCTCCACGAGTCTGCGGCGGCCGGCCTTGCGCAGGGCGGACGGGGAGCCGTAACGCTCCAGCAGCCAGGTCACGGCCTGGTGGTCCAGGCGCGGACCCAGGACGCGCTCCAGGCTGGGGTGGAACTGGGTGAGCAGGCCGCGTATCCGGTTGGAGGTGCGGGTGGCCTCGGCCGCGAGATCCTGGTCGAAGCCGACAAGGACGGTCAGCTCGGCGGTGATCTCGTCGGTCAGTTCCAGCGAGCGCAGGGTGTGCGGCATGGTGCGGGCGGCGTCCGCGATCACCGCGGCGTCCTTCGCGTCGGTCTTCGCCTCGCCCGGGTAGAGGTCGGCGATCCGGCGCATCGCCAGGCCGGGCAGATAGGCGACCTTGCAGCCCGCGTCCCGGGCCACGGTCAGCGGGAGGGCACCGATGGAGGCGGGCTGGTCCACGATGACCAGGACGGTGCCGAACTTCGCGGCCAGCTTGTCGAAGACAGCCCGCAGTTTCGGTTCGCTGTTGGGCAGGGGCTTGTCGAAGACCTTCTTGCCGGCCGGGGTCAGCCCGTGCCCGTGATGAGCACTCTTGCCGACGTCCAGGCCGACGAACACGCCCACGTCTTCGGTGTCGGACATCGCACCCTTCCAGGAGTGTTGAACGTGCTGGCCACGGCAGTGGTGTCGTACGCGCGCATCCACGTTATGCAGACCTGTCGCCCGTGAGCTGTCCGGCATTGCGCCGGACCGGGCGGTGGCCGGACCTCTGATCAGCGTCTCCGACGGCACCTCCCAGGCCCGGCGACACCACCCCCCAGGTCATGCCTTCGACAGGGGGCAAAAGTCATACCGGGCCCGGAGGCCAGCGATCCCCTTGCGGGACCGCGAAAAACATAACGGGGCGCCGGCGTGCCCGCCCGGCGTTGGGTCCCGCCTTGCGTTGGTCCGGCCCGGCGTTGGTCCGGCGTTCGCCCGTCCTGGTTCGCGCCCTGGTCCGCTTGGCTAGTCCGCGTCCGCCGCGAACGGCTTGCTGCTGAAGGCCGTCTTGTCCGCCGTGCCGTCCGTGATCCACCACCACTCGGGCCGCTCGCCGTACCGCGAGAAGGCCAGGCCGGGGCCCCAGGCCAGGACGACCTCGTCCTTACCGTCGTGATCGAAGTCCGCGACACCGTAGAGACGGGCCGCGCGCTCGCCCTTACGGACGGATTCGCCGTCCACGACGGCGGGTGCCGCGCGGGTCAGCAGATGGCGCCGGGCGACGCGGGTCGTGGCGGGGCGGGAGCCCCGCAGGGTGAGCAGCTCGACGCCGCCGCGCCCGAGCGAGACGGCCAGTTCATCGGTGCCGTCCCCGTCCGTATCGGCGGCGGCCAGGGTGCCCGACATCCCGGGCACTTTGAGGGGGCGCGGAGCGGAACCGGCCGTCGGCGCCGCCCCCTTGTGGTAGACGCTCACCGTCTTGCCGATGTCCGGCCGCTCCGTCTCCACGCCCGGCTCGTCGTTACGGGTGCCGCTGTCGCCGACCGCGACATCGCGGCGGCCGTCGCCGTCGAAGTCGCCGAAGGCGATCGAGTTGCCCTCGCGCAGCCCGCGGCCCGTGTGGCTGAGGCCGTGGGACCCGGCGGTGAGGAGGATGGAGCCGGACTGATCGTTGTCGTTGAGCGCGTGCACCACCAGATCGGTGGCGCGGTGGCGGCCGTCGGCGGTGTCGGCGATGGTGTCGGCGATGAGATCGCCGATCTCGCCGTGGCCCTCCAGCGGGCTCGCGTACGGCACGGTCCTGGCCGCCTTGCCCGCCCGGTCGAACGGCCCGTACAGCACCAGCAGCGAGTGCCGGTCCGCGCGGACCAGGGCCAGGTCGTGGTGGCCGTCGCCGTTGAAGTCGCCCACGGTGGGGCGCTGGGCGTCCACGCCGTCGTCCGGGCCGGTCAGCTGGACGCGGGCGGCGGAACGGGTGCGGTGGGGGCCGCCGGGGCCGCCCCAGGAGATGTAGGGGACGGTCCGGACGGTGGCCTGGGTGCGCTCGGCCTCCTGCTCGCCGAGCGCCTCGCCCGCCGTCGTCGTGACGTCGGCGTAGCCGTCGCCGTCGAGGTCGGCCGTGGCCACCTCGGTCGCGCCCGCGACGGTGACGTCCTGGGAGGGCAGCCCGAGGTCGCGATGGCGGAGCACGGTCCGGGTGGCGGGATTCAGGCCGTGGGACGAGCCGTGGACGAAGGCGATCCGGCTGGGCAGCCCCCCTTTGCCGGACGGGACGGGGACGCGCAGATCGGGGTAGCCGTCGCCGTTGACGTCGTCCGGCAGCCGGCTGCCCTTGCCGTGGGGGACGGGCGCGGTCGCGGTGGGGGTGATGACGGACCCGGCGGCGGAGCCGTCGTGCTGCCCCTGGGCGCCGTCGTCGGGGCCGCAGGCGGTGAGCAGCAGCGCCAGACAGGCCGTACCGGCGGTAATGGAGGCCGTGACGGAAGTGGCGGCAGAGGCGACGGCAGAGGCGGTGGGGACGTGAGGGACGCGGGGGATGCGAGGGACGCGGGGGAGGGAGCGGCGTCGGGGGCCCGGGACGCGGCCGGGTGGTGCTGTGGGGGGAGGTGCGGGCGTCATCGGGCCACCTCAACCCATCAGGACGGCTCAGGCCAAGGGGCACGGCACTTCGTTACGAGGGTGATGCCTGGCGCTTCGGCCTCCGCCGCTCGGTGATCTTTGCGGACGATGCGGTACCGATCAGTCTGCTTGACTGTAAAGATGACCTTTGGAGCACAAGGGCCGTCCAGGACATTTACGGATGCCCTGTTGGGCATGATCCTGTAGGGAATTCGCAACGTCGTTGTGAGAAGGGATACTTCACGGCCAGTATCGGTACGTCCGACGCGGAACTTCGACGCGGAAAAACGGGGGCAACCATGTGTTTAACGCACGGTGTGCGGATGACGGGTGAGGCGGCGAGACGGGTGAAAGAGGGTGCGGGCGGGGTGTAATCGCGATGTCGGACGGGAGTGCTCGGCCGGCGGCTGAGGATGCCGCTCGCCCGCCGCTGAGCGAGGGTGCTAAAAATGGCGACATGGCCGGACTTTTCGGTCGACCACGGGTTCCGCTGGCCCGCACGATGACCGACTGGCGCCCACGCGGTCGGCGTGAGGGGCCCCGCTCGGCATGGGAGCGACGTGGGCGGCGCGTTCAGCAGGACACCCAGGATCAGCAGGATCAGCAGGGCCCGAGAGATCCGCGAGGCCAGCGAGACGAGCGGGACTGGCGAGACAAGCGCGATCAGCGTGATCGGTGGGATCGGCGTGATCAGCGCGACCAGCGCGACCAGCGCGACCAGCGCGATCAGTGGGATCGGCGCGATCAAGCCGACCCGCAGGGCTCGCCGGGCTCCTCTGACCGCTGGGGCCCGCGGGGTCGGCAGGGCCCGTACGCCCAGCTGAGCCCGCACGGGCGGTCGCCGGTGCGCACCCGCTGGAGCGGCCGCGGATCGGGCCCCGGCTCCGGCCCCGGCTCCGGCGGCGGTCCCGGCGGCGGTCCCGGCGCCCCCAACGGCCGCGGCAATGGGCAGCGGCCCCGCTGGCACCCGGTGCGCGGCGTGCGCACCGTGGCCGGCCAGGTCTTCGTCCTGCAGGTCGGCGTCGTGCTGCTGCTGGTCGTCGCCGCCGTCGTGGCACTCGTCCTCCAGTCCCGCTACGACAGCGAGCGGGAGGCCCGTAACCGCTCCATGGCGGTCGCCGAGAGCTTCGCGAACGCGCCGGGCATGGTGAGCACGCTGCGCGGCCCCGATCCCAGCGCCGTGCTGCAGCCGCTCGCCGAGCGGGCCCGTAAGGGCTCCGGGGTCGACTTCGTCGTGGCCATGACGCCACAGGGGGTCCGCTACACCCACCCCAACCCCGCCCGGATCGGCAAGCACTTCATGGGCAGCATCCGCCCGGCGGCCGAGGGCCGGACGGTCCAGGAGACCTACACCGGCACGCTCGGCCTGTCCGTACGGTCCGTGGTGCCCGTCAAGGACGCCCAGGGGAAGGTCGTCGGCCTGGTCGCGGCCGGTATCACGATCAAGAAGGTGAGCGGCGCCGCCGACCAGCAGCTGCCGCTGCTGTTCGGAGCGGCGGCGGCCGCCATGGCGCTCGCCACGGCGGGCACGGCCCTGGTCAGCAGGCGGCTGCGGCGCCAGACCCACGGGCTCGACCCGTCCGAGATGACGCGGATGTACGAGCACCATGACGCGGTGCTGCACTCGGTGCGCGAGGGCGTGCTGATCGTCGGCGGCGACGGGCGGCTGGTGCTGGCCAACGACGAGGCGCGCCGGCTCTTCGACCTCCCGCCGGACGCCGAGGGCCGCCTGGTGTCCGAGCTCGGCTTCGATCCGCACACCGCCGCGCTGCTGGCGTCCGGGCGCCCCGCCACCGACGAGGTCCATACGGCGGGTGAGCGGCTGCTGTCCGTCAGCCACCGCCCCACCGACCGCGACGGCGGCCCGCCCGGCAGCGTCGCCACCCTGCGCGACACCACGGAGCTGCGCGCGCTGTCCGGCAAGGTCGACCTCGCGCGCAACCGCCTCAAGCTGCTGTACGACGCGGGCGTCTCCATCGGCACCACGCTGGACGTGGTGCGCACCGCCCAGGAGCTGGCGGAGTACGCGGTGGCCCGGTTCGCCGACTACGTCTCGGTGGACCTCGCGGACTCGGTGCTGCGCGGCGAGGAGCCCCCGGACGGCGTGTCGGACATCGGCGGCCTGGACGCGGGCTCGTGGGCCGCCGTGGCGGCCGCAGACGGCGGCCGTACGGTCCTGCGCCGTACGGCCCTGAGCGGCATCCGGGACGACGGCCCGCTCTACCCCCTCGGCATGCTGATCGAGTTCGGCCCGAGCGCGCCCCAGGCCCGGGGCTTCCGCAGCGGAGCGGTTACCGTCGAGCCGGTCCTGGGCGACTTCGGCGGCTGGCAGGAACAGGACCCCGAGCACGCCCGCCGGATCGTGGACTACGGCATCCACTCGATGATCACGGTCCCGCTGCGGGCCCGGGGCGTCGTCCTGGGCGTGGCCAGCTTCATGCGCGCGGAGAAGCCGGAGCCCTTCGAGGAGGACGACATCTCCCTCGCGGAGGAGCTGGTCACCCGGGCCGCCGTGAGCATCGACAACGCCCGCCGCTACACCCGCGAGCACACGATGGCGGTGACCCTCCAGCGCAGCCTGCTGCCCCGGATGCTGCCGGAGCAGAACGCGCTGGATGTGGCGTACCGCTATCTGCCGGCGGAGTCGGGGGTCGGGGGCGACTGGTTCGACGTCATCCCGTTGCCCGGGGCCCGGGTGGCGCTGGTGGTGGGCGATGTGGTCGGGCACGGTCTGCACGCGGCGGCGACGATGGGGCGGCTGCGGACGGCGGTGCACAACTTCTCCACGCTCGACCTCCCGCCCGACGAGATCCTCTCCCATCTCGACGATCTGATCGCCCGGATCGACCAGGACGAGAGCCCTGGTGGGCTGGACGGCGACGGCAGCGGTGGTGGAGGTGGCAGCGAGGGCATCACCGGGGCGACGTGTCTGTACGCGATCTACGATCCGGTGACGCGGCGTTGCACGATGGCGCGGGCCGGCCATCCGCCGCCCGCGCTAGTGCGTCCGGACGGTTCGGTGGAGTTCCTGGACCTGCCCGCCGGACCGCCGCTGGGCCTGGGCGGGCTGCCGTTCGAGACGGCGGAGCTGGAGCTGCCCGAGGGCAGCCATCTGGTGCTCTACACCGACGGGCTGATCGAGAAGCGCGACCGGGACATCGACACCGGCCTGGAGATGCTGCGCGGTGCCCTGGCCCACCCCGGCCGGACGCCCGAGGACGCCTGTACGGCGGTGCTGGACGCGCTGCTGCCCGATCGCCCGAGCGATGACATCGCGCTCATCGTGGCCCGTACGAGGGTGCTGGAGCCCGGTCTGACCGCCGACTGGGAGGTGCCGTCCGATCCGGCGCAGGTGGCCGAGGTGCGTGCCGCGGTGGCCCGGAAGCTGGCGGAGTGGGATCTGGGCGACGTCGCGTTCACCACCGAGCTCATCCTCAGCGAGCTGATCACCAACGCGATCCGCTACGCGACCGGTCCGATCCGGGTGCGGCTGCTCTGCGACCGCAGCCTGATCTGCGAGGTCTTCGACACCAGCAGCACCTCCCCGCATCTGCGGTACGCGGGGACGACGGACGAGGGCGGCCGGGGGCTCTTCCTGGTCTCCCAGTTCGCCGACCGCTGGGGCACCCGCTACACGGCGGACGGCAAGGTCATCTGGACCGAGCAGGCGCTGCCGCTGTCGAAGAACGGCAGGCCGCGGGCGTAAGGGTGAGGCCCGCCTGCGCTGGAAGCGGTGCGCGGGCGGGCCTCGTCATCGTCGGTACGGCGAGTGCGTCACTTTGCCGGCGCGGGCTCCGGGGCCTTGGTCGACTCGCCGTCGCCCTCCGGCTCGGCGGGGGTCTTGACGGAGTCGAGCAGCAGCTGCGCCACGTCCACGACCTGGAGCGCCTCGCTGACCTTGCCATCATTCTTCTTGCCGTTGACGGAGTCGGTCAGCATCACCAGGCAGAACGGGCAGGCGGTGGAGACGATGTCCGGGTTGAGGGACAGCGCCTCGTCCACGCGCTCGTTGTTGATGCGCTTGCCGATCCGCTCCTCCATCCACATCCGGGCGCCGCCCGCGCCGCAGCAGAAGCCGCGCTCCTTGTGGCGGTGCATCTCCTCGTTCCGCAGCCCCGGCACCTTGGCGATGATCTCGCGCGGCGGGGTGTAGACCTTGTTGTGGCGGCCCAGGTAGCAGGGGTCGTGGTAGGTGATCAGACCCTCGACCGGGGTGACCGGGACCAGCTTGCCCTCGTCGATGAGGTGCTGCAGCAGCTGGGTGTGGTGGATGACCTCGAAGTCGCCGCCCAGCTGCGGGTATTCGTTGGCGATCGTGTTGAAGCAGTGCGGGCAGGTCGCGACGATCTTCTTCTTGGACTTCTCGACGACGACGCCCTCGTCAGCGTCCTCGCCGAACGCCATGTTCAGCATCTCGACGTTCTGCTGGCCGAGCTGCTGGAAGAGGAACTCGTTGCCCAGGCGGCGGGCGGAGTCACCGGTGCACGCCTCGTCGCCGCCCATGATCGCGAACTTGACGCCCGCGATGTGCAGCAGCTCCGCGAAGGCCTTGGTGGTCTTCTTGGCCCGGTCCTCCAGGGCGCCCGCGCAGCCGACCCAGTACAGGTAGTCGACCTCGGTGAGGTCCTCGATGTCCTTGCCGACGACCGGCACCTCGAAGTCGACTTCCTTGGTCCACGCAAGCCGCTGCTTCTTGGCCAGCCCCCAGGGGTTGCCCTTCTTCTCCAGGTTCTTGAGCATCGTGCCCGCCTCGGACGGGAACGAGGACTCGATCATCACCTGGTAGCGGCGCATGTCCACGATGTGGTCGACGTGCTCGATGTCCACCGGGCACTGCTCGACGCAGGCACCGCAGGTGGTGCAGGACCACAGCACGTCCGGGTCGATGACGCCGTTCTCTTCCAGCGTGCCGATCAGCGGACGCTCGGCCTCCGCCAGCGCGGCCGCGGGCACACCGGCCAGCTGCTCCTGGCTCGCCTTCTCCTCGCCCTCCATGGTCTTGCCGCCACCGGCGAGCAGATACGGGGCCTTGGCGTGCGAGTGGTCGCGCAGCGCCATGATCAGCAGCTTGGGCGAGAGCGGCTTGCCGGTGTTCCAGGCGGGGCACTGCGACTGGCAGCGGCCGCATTCGGTGCAGGTGGAGAAGTCGAGGATGCCCTTCCAGGAGAAGTGCTCGATCTGCGAGACGCCGAACTGGGCGTCCTCGTCCGGGTCCTCGAAGTCGATCGGCTTGCCCTCGCTCACCATCGGCTGGAGCGCGCCGAGCGCCACCTCGCCGCTGGACTCCCGCTTGAACCAGATGTTGGGGAAGGCGAGGAAGCGGTGCCAGGCGATGCTCATGTCGAGGTTGGTGCTGACCGTGATCATCCAGATCATGGTCGTGCCCAGCTTGATCATCGCGAAGAAGTAGGTCAGGTTCTGCACCGTGTCCACGCCGAGCCCGTCGAAGAGCTGGACCAGCGGGTACGAGGCGAAGTACGCGGGCTCGTAATGGTCGACGTGGTGCAGCGCGCCCTCGGTGCCGCGCAGCGCCATGATCGCGAGGCCGATGATGAGGATGACGTACTCGACGAAGTACGCCTGCCAGGCGGTGGAGCCGGTGAACCGGGACTTACGGCCGGCCCGGCTGGGCAGGTTCAGCAGCCGGATCACCATCAGCGTCAGGATGCCCAGCGTGGTCATCGTGCCGATGAACTCGATGTACAGCTCGTACGGGAGGAAGCCGCCGAGGATCGGCAGCGTCCAGTCCGCCTGGAAGAGCTGGCCATAGGCGTTGATGATGGTCGGCGGCAGGGTCAGGAAGCCGATCGCCACGAACCAGTGGGCGACGCCGATGACGCCCCACTTGTTCATGCGCGTGTGCGCGAGGAACTCCCGGACCAGGGTCACGCTGCGCTGCCAGGGATTGTCGGTCCTGGCCCCCGCCGGGACCGGCGCGCCGAGCTTGAAGAAGCGCACGAACTGCGCGACGGCCCGGCCGAGCAGGGCAACGCCGACCGCGGTGAGGACCAGCGACACGATGATCGCGGCGAGTTGCATAAGGGGCTCCTCGAACCTGCGAGAGCTGGATTACTAAGCAGTAACTTAATGTGGCTTGACCGAGATTACCCGTCCGGACGGGAACCCATGTAGTCGACGAGCCGGTGATCTGTGTCGCTCACTTGGCCCCGCCTCCCCTCACTTGGCCCCTCCCCGTGGCCCCTCGTCCGCCTCGCCGGGTCCATCCTCCACCTCTTTCACGCCCGCTTGGGCATAAGCCTCATATAAAACTTGAGCCCTGTCGACTCAGGTCTGTTGACAGCCGTAGAGCGGTGGTGCACGCTTGAGTCTGTTCCACTCAATGCTGTAGCTGGAGGATCCCGAAATGGCACGTGCGGTCGGCATCGACCTGGGTACGACGAACTCCGTCGTCAGTGTTCTCGAAGGCGGTGAGCCCACCGTCATCACCAACGCCGAGGGCGCCAGGACCACGCCGTCCGTCGTGGCGTTCGCGAAGAACGGCGAGGTGCTGGTCGGCGAGGTCGCCAAGCGCCAGGCAGTGACCAACGTGGACCGCACCGTCCGCTCGGTCAAGCGCCACATGGGCACCGACTGGAAGATCAACCTCGACGGCAAGGACTTCAACCCGCAGCAGATGAGCGCCTTCATCCTGCAGAAGCTCAAGCGGGATGCGGAGTCGTACCTCGGCGAGAAGGTCACGGACGCGGTCATCACCGTCCCGGCGTACTTCAACGACGCCGAGCGCCAGGCGACCAAGGAAGCCGGTGAGATCGCGGGCCTCAACGTCCTGCGTATCGTCAACGAGCCTACCGCCGCCGCGCTCGCCTACGGGCTGGAGAAGGACGACCAGACCATTCTGGTCTTCGACCTCGGTGGCGGCACCTTCGACGTCTCGCTGCTGGAGATCGGCGACGGCGTGGTGGAGGTCAAGGCCACCAACGGTGACAACCACCTCGGTGGTGACGACTGGGACCAGCGCGTCGTCGACTACCTGGTCAAGCAGTTCAACAACGGCCACGGCGTCGACCTGTCCAAGGACAAGATGGCCCTGCAGCGCCTCCGCGAGGCCGCTGAGAAGGCGAAGATCGAGCTCTCCAGCTCGTCCGAGACCACCATCAACCTGCCCTACATCACGGCGTCCGCCGAGGGCCCGCTGCACCTGGACGAGAAGCTCACCCGCGCCCAGTTCCAGCAGCTCACCTCCGACCTGCTGGAGCGCTGCAAGACCCCGTTCCACAACGTCATCAAGGACGCGGGCATCTCGCTGTCCGAGATCGACCACGTGGTCCTGGTCGGTGGCTCGACCCGCATGCCCGCCGTCGCCGAGCTCGTCAAGGAGCTGACCGGCGGCAAGGAGGCCAACAAGGGCGTCAACCCGGACGAGGTCGTGGCCATCGGCGCCTCCCTCCAGGCCGGTGTCCTCAAGGGCGAGGTCAAGGACGTCCTGCTGCTGGACGTCACCCCGCTGTCCCTCGGCATCGAGACCAAGGGCGGCATCATGACCAAGCTGATCGAGCGCAACACGACCATTCCGACCAAGCGCTCGGAGATCTTCACCACGGCCGAGGACAACCAGCCGTCCGTGCAGATCCAGGTCTACCAGGGCGAGCGCGAGATCGCGGCGTACAACAAGAAGCTCGGGATGTTCGAGCTGACCGGCCTGCCCCCGGCCCCGCGCGGCGTGCCGCAGATCGAGGTCACCTTCGACATCGACGCCAACGGCATCATGCACGTCGGCGCGAAGGACCTCGGCACCGGCAAGGAGCAGAAGATGACCGTCACCGGCGGCTCCGCGCTGCCGAAGGACGACATCGACCGCATGATGCGCGAGGCCGAGCAGTACGCGGAGGAGGACCACAAGCGCCGCGAGGCCGCCGAGACCCGCAACCAGGCCGAGCAGCTGGTCTACCAGACGGACAAGTTCCTCAAGGACAACGAGGACAAGGTCCCGGGCGAGGTCAAGACCGAGGTCGAGGAGGCCCTCACCGAGCTGAAGGAGAAGCTCAAGGGCGAGGACACCGCCGAGATCCGCACCGCGACCGAGAAGGTCGCCGCGGTCAGCCAGAAGCTGGGCCAGGCCATGTACGCCAACACCGCGGACGGCGCGGACGCGGCCGGTGCCGCCGCCGGTGACGCCGGCGCCGCGGGCCAGGCCAAGGCCGATGACGATGTGGTGGACGCCGAGATCGTCGACGACGACAAGGCCGACAAGGGTCAGGGTGGTGCCGCGTGACGGAGGAGACCCCGGGCTTCGAGGAGCAGCCCGACGTCCCCTCCGAGGCCGCGCAGACCCCCGACGACGCGGCGAAGGGCGCCGGGTCCGCCGACAAGGCGGGCCCGGCGGCCCCGGCCGGGGACCTCGAGCAGGTAGCCCTTCAGGCACAGCTGGACCAGGTCCGTACCGCGCTCAACGAGCGGACGGCCGACCTCCAGCGGCTCCAGGCGGAGTACCAGAACTATCGGCGCCGGGTCGAGCGGGACCGGGTGACGGTCAAGGAGATCGCCGTGGCGAGCCTCCTGTCCGAGCTGCTGCCCGTGCTCGACGACATCGGCCGCGCCCGTGACCACGGCGAGCTCGTCGGCGGCTTCAAGTCGGTGGGCGAGTCCGTGGAGACGGTGGTGGCCAAGCTGGGCCTCCAGCAGTTCGGCAAGGAGGGCGAGCCCTTCGACCCGCTGATCCACGAGGCCCTGATGCACAGTTACGCGCCGGATGTCACCGAGACCACGTGCGTGCAGATTCTGCAGCCGGGGTATCGAATCGGCGAGCGCACGATCCGCCCGGCGCGGGTCGCCGTCGCCGAGCCCCAGCCGGGAGCCACCCCCGGCAAGGGCGAAGGCGAGACCGCGGCGCCGGACGAGGAGAGCGGTGGCCCGGAAGAGGGCTGACGTGACGGTGACCGCGAGAGCAGCAGGAGAGGAGGGACGTCGGGGATGAGCACCAAGGACTTCGTGGAGAAGGACTATTACAAAGTCCTCGGCGTCCCCAAGGACGCCACCGAGGCAGAGATCAAGAAGGCGTACCGGAAGCTCGCCCGCGAGTACCACCCGGACGCCAACAAGGGCGACGCCAAGGCGGAGGACCGGTTCAAGGAGATCTCCGAGGCCAATGACATCCTCGGGGACCCCAAGCGGCGCAAGGAGTACGACGAGGCCCGCGCGCTGTTCGGCAACGGGGGCTTCCGCCCCGGGCCGGGCGGACCGGGCTCCACCGGCAGCTTCAACTTCGACCTGGGCGACCTCTTCGGCGGCGCGCAGGGCGGCGGTGGCGGTGCCGGCGGCTTCGGCGGCGGGCTCGGGGACGTCTTCGGCGGGCTGTTCGGCCGCGGCGGCGCCACCCGCGCCCAGCCGCGCCGGGGCCAGGACATCGAGTCCGAGGTGACGCTCAGCTTCACCGAGGCCGTCGAGGGGGCCACGGTCCCGCTGCGGATGTCCAGCCAGGCCCCGTGCAAGGCCTGCTCGGGCACCGGCGACCGGGACGGCACCCCGCGCGTCTGCCCGACCTGTGTCGGCACCGGCCAGGTCAGCCGGGGCGGCGGGGGCGGCTTCTCGCTCACCGACCCGTGCGTGGAGTGCCGCGGCCGCGGGCTGATCGCGCAGAACCCGTGCGAGACCTGCAAGGGCAGCGGACGGGCCCGTTCCGCCCGCACCATGCAGGTCCGGATCCCCGCGGGGGTCAGCGACGGCCAGCGGATCCGGCTGCGCGGCAAGGGCGCCCCGGGCGAGACCGGCGGCCCGGCGGGCGATCTGTACGTGGTCGTGCACGTGGACCCGCACCCGGTCTTCGGCCGCAAGGACGACAACCTGACCGTCACCGTGCCCGTCACCCTTCCCGAGGCGGCGCTCGGCGGCGAGATCAAGGTCCCCACCCTGGGCGGCCCGCCGGTCACCCTGAAGCTGCCGCCCGGCACGCCCAACGGGCGGACCATGCGCGCCCGGGGCAAGGGCGCGGTGCGCAAGGACGGCACCCGCGGCGACCTGCTGGTCACCGTCGAGGTCACGGTGCCGAAGGACCTGAGCGACCCGGCGCGTGACGCGCTGGAGTCGTATCGCGAGGCGACCGTGGGAGAGGACCCACGGGCGGAGCTGTTCAAGGCCGCGAAGGGAGCTTGAGATGGACGGCCGAGGAGGAATCGGAGGCAGGGGCGCCGGCCGACCCCGCAACCCCTATGAGCTGACCGAGGATTCGCCGGTCTACGTCATCTCGGTGGCCGCCCAGCTCTCCGGGCTGCACCCGCAGACCCTGCGTCAGTACGACCGCCTCGGCCTGGTCTCGCCCGACCGTACCGCCGGCCGCGGCCGACGGTACTCCGCGCGCGACATCCAGCTGCTCCGCCAGGTCCAGCAGCTGTCCCAGGACGAGGGCATCAACCTCGCCGGGATCAAGCGCATCATCGAACTGGAGAACCAGGTCGCGGCCCTCCAGGCCCGGGTCGCCGAGCTCCAGGCCGCGGTCGAGGGCGCCGCGACGGCCATGCAGCAGCGCGAGGCCCAGGTCCACGCCTCCTACCGCCGCGACCTGGTCCGCTACCAGGACGTCCAGCAGAGCAGCGCCCTGGTGGTCTGGCGGCCGAAGCCCAAGCGCGGCGACTAGCGCCTCTAGCGCCTCTAGCGCATCAAGGCCTTGTGGCCACGTGGCCCGGCGACCGTTTCCCGGTCGCCGGGCCCGCTTGTGCGCGGACGCGGGACGGGGGCAGGTCACGACCCGCCCGGGCAACTCCACTTCGAGATCTTCATGGCGCGGACGTCGAAGTCGACGTCGATCGCTACCGGTCCGCTGCTGTTGACGACCCGCGCCCGGACGGTGCCGGCACCGGTGCGGCGAGGCTCGCCGACGGTGAAGACCGTATCCGCCGTCACCCGCCCACACGTGGCGGCGAGGCCGTCCGCCCCCTTGCGTTTGCTGACCATCGCATTCCTCAGCGCGGTCTCGGTGAAGTGCACCGCCATCAGCTTCGACAGCTTGGCGGCCTGGGCCGGCCTCCGGGAGGCGAGAGCTTCCGGCAGGCCGGAATAGTAGGCGCGCAGTTTCTCCTGGGCCCGCTCCATGTCCCTGCCTTCCCGGGGGTGAGCGGGCTCCACCGCTGACCGTTCCGGCCTCGTGACGTTCCAGACGGTGGCCGCTCCGAAGGCCACCACCCCGACGGCGGCGACGGCGCCGGCAAGAACACGGCGCCTGCGCCGCCCGGCACTCCGCCGTCGCACGTCCCGCCCGGACAGGGTCCGTTCGACCCGGACATCGTCGAGTGCCGTCGCGGTCTCGGCGAACCAGGCTTCGACCCGGCGCTCATCCGACATGATCTACCTCTTTGTCCGGCAGGGGGGAAAGGTAGTGAGCGAGCGACGTCCGCCCCCGGACCAGCCACGTCCTGACGCTGCCCGTCGGCCAGCCCATCTCGGCGCTGATCTGCTCGACGCTCAGATCGCACAAATGGTAGAGAACGATCACGCTTCGCTGCTTGGCCGGAAGCGTTTTGAGCGCGTCCATGAGGGCGATGTGCTCCGGGGAGGGGCCTTCCACGTGTCGATCTTCATGATGGCGCTGCAGCAGCTGTAAACCGCGCCGCACCCGGCGGAACCGGGATACGGCGAGCCGCCACGCCGTGGTGCGGATCCACGCCTCCTGCGAAGCGGCGCCCGAGAACCGCTCCCACCGGTCCCAGGCCTTGATGAACGCTTCCTGGACGACATCCTGGGCCTCGGAGAGATCCCCGGTCATCGCGTAGAGCTGCCGAACCAGCCTGGGATAGGCCAGTGCATAGAAATCGTCGAACTCCTCTTCCCGCCGCACCCATCGCCCCTCTTCCGCCGATTCCCCGCACAGGAGGACGCACCGGCGTCCGCGCCGCGCTACGGCGCCGTGCTGTGACCTGTATCACCGGGGTCGGGTGTCGCCGCAGGGCCCCCGTGGCGCGTATTCGCCATGTCCCAGTCGGACCGACAGCAGAGGAACCCCCATGCGCCACGCCGGACGCCGCAAGGCGAGCAAGACAGCCACGAAGCTCAAGACCGCCGCGGTCAGCGCCCTCGCGCTCGGCGGCCTGCTCCTGGCGGCGGAGTCACAGGCCAACGCCGCCGCGCCGGCCTCCCACTCCGCGCCGGACGCCGAGAAGGAGGCGCGGGCCAAGGCCGTGGCGGACGGCAAGGACGGTGACGAGGCGCGGGCCCGGGAGCGGGCCCGTGGGCAGAAGGAGGAGCCCGGCGCGTGGAAGCGCGCGCCCGGGCTCACGGCGGCCCAGAAGCGGGCCCTCGCGCAGCGGGACAGGACCATCGCCATCGCGGAGGCGGAAGGCCGGTCCCACAAGTCCTCGGCCACAGGCGCCCAGAACCGGGCCCGCGCGCAGCGGGAAAGGGCCGTGAGGATCGCGAAGATGTCGGAGGCAGAGGCGAAGGCCCGCGCCGAGAAGGCCCGGGCGGTGGCGAAGTACCGCTCGTCCCACCGCTGATCACCTGATCGAGTGGCCCGGCGACCGGACTTCGGCCGCCGGGCCACTGGTGTGCCTAACGTGAGGCCATGCCCACGTCCAGCGCGCCCGGCGCGTCCAGCATGTCCAGGCTCCGGGAAGCCCTGCGCCAGGTGTGGCAGACGCTGGACCCTCCCGAGGGCTCACGCGTGGAACTCTTCGGGGACACACTCGAGATGTCGGCGATCGGGCATCCCGACCACGCTCGCCCCCTCAACCGCCTGTGCCGGGCGATGGACAGATACCTGGTCGGTACCGATTACGCCGCCTACATGGCGATGAGCGTGGTGCACGGGCTCAGTGTCTGGACCCCCGACGCGTGCGTCGCACCCCAGCACGCCGAGGAAGCCCTCACCGAGGACGGCCTCGGCTTCGTCGCCTCCGCCGTGAAGCTCGTCGTCGAAGTGGTCTCGCCCGGTTACGAGAACCAGCAGCGCGACCGCGTGCGCAAGCGCCGCGCCTACGCGGGGGCCGGTATCCCCGTCTACGTCCTCATCGACGACCACGACAACCACGGCACCGTCACCGTGCTGACTTCCCCTTCCCCGGGCGAGGGGACGTACGCCGCCGAGATCCGTGTCCCGTACGGCACCGAGGTGCAGATCCCGGAAGGGCCGGCGAAGGGGTTCGCGATCACGGAGGAGATCACCGGACCACGTCGAGGCTGAGTAACCGGGCCGCGATGAGTTCCGGGTCGACGCCGGGTCCTACTGCTGAACGCAGCATTCCACCGCTGGAAGGACCCTTGCCGTGTACGTAGCCCTCGTCACCCTCACGATCGACCCGGCCCAGGCCCCCGCGGCCGCCGCCGCGCTGATGAACGACATCCTGCCGAAGCTCACCGCCGCGCAGGGCTTCGTCTCCGGCCAGTGGCTGGAGCCCGTGGACGGACGCGGCATGTTGATCCTGACGTTCGAGGACGAGGAGCGGGCCCGCGCGGCCGCCCCGCTGCTCGGCGCCTCGGCCCCCGGCGTCACCATCGAGTCCGTCGAGTTCCGCCGCGTCGCCCTCTCGGCACCGTAGGCACGGCCCATGCCCACGCGGCGGACGGCTTCCCGGTGATCTCGCGCCGATGGGGCGTCCCAGGCGCACCATGGAGATATGGGAGGAGGTACCGCCAATGTTGGAGATCAAGACGATGGACAAGCCGGATGAGCGGCGGGACTTTCCCGGTGGTCATCTGGAGGCGCTGAACCTGACCGGACTGCACCTCGCCGTGGCCACCTTCGAGCCCGGCTGGCGCTGGAAGGAGTCGGTGCGGCCGATCGTGGGGACGGACAGCTGCCAGGTCCAGCACAGCGGGATCATCGTGCAGGGCCGGATGCGGGTGCGCATGGACGACGGGGCCGAGGGCGAGGTGGGCCCCGGCGATGTGTATGTGGTGCCGGCCGGCCACGAGGCGTGGGTGGTCGGTGACGAACAGGTGGTGATGTACGACGTCGGCGGGCAGATGGCGGAGACCTACGCGAAGTCCAGCGATGCCGGGGCGTGAGCCCGGGGGCGGGAGCGGCGTCGGGTAGCGGTTCCAGCCGGCGGCAGGGGACGAGATGACTACCGGTCCAAGACCACCGCGCGGCCCCCGCCGCGGAGGTTGGCCGCACGGCAGCGCCCGTACCGACCAGCTGATCCGGACGCTGCTGCGCCGCCGCAAGGAGCAGCTGGCGATCGAGGACGTCACCGTCGTCGACAAGCCGGGGATGCGCCGGGCCGTCGCGGCGACGGCCATCGGCAACACCATGGAGTGGTTCGACTTCGGTGTCTACGCGTATGTCGCGGTGACCCTCGGCAAGGTCTTCTTCCCGTCTGACAACCCCGCCACCCAGGTGGTCTCCACCTTCGCCACCTTCGCGGTGGCGTTCCTGGTGCGGCCGCTGGGCGGGCTGGTGTTCGGGCCGCTGGGCGACCGGATCGGGCGGCGGCGGGTGCTGTCCACCACCATGATCATGATGGCGGCGGGCACCTTCGGGGTGGGTCTGCTGCCCGGCTACGACGCGATCGGCTTCGCCGCCCCGCTGCTGCTCCTGGCCTGCCGGGTGGTGCAGGGCTTCTCGACCGGCGGGGAGTACGCGGGGGCGACCACGTACATCGCCGAGTTCGCGCCCGATCAGCGCCGTGGCTTCCTCGGCAGCTGGCTCGACTTCGGCACCTTCATCGGCTATTCGCTGGGCTCCGGCTTGGTCACCGTGCTCACCGCGGCCATCGGTGAGAACGGGATGGTGGACTGGGGCTGGCGGGTGCCGTTCCTGGTGGCGGGGCCGCTGGGGCTCATCGGTCTGTACATGCGGCTGCGGCTTGAGGAGACCCCGGCGTTCCAGCAGGAGGCCGAGCGGGCGGCCGAGGCGGCGGAGGCGGCGGCGGCCCATGGCGAGCCCCGGCCGGTGGAGGAGGCGCGCCAGTCCGGGCGGGGGCGGCTGAAGGAGATCTTCACCCGGCACTGGCAGGCGGTGCTGATCTGCATGGGGCTGGTGCTGATGTACAACGTCACCAACTACATGGTGACGTCGTACCTGCCGACGTTCATGACCTCCACGCTCGGCGCCGACGCCACCACGGCCCAGGTGCTGGTGCTGGGCACCATGCTGTTCGTGGTGCTGGCGATCACGGTGGTCGGCCGCACGTCCGACCGCTGGGGGCGGCGGCCGCTGTTCCTGTTCGGCAGCCTGGGCATGATCGTGCTGGCCGTTCCGGCGGTGCTGCTGATCCGGGAGGGCGGCGTCCTGCTGCCCGCGATCGGCTGTCTGATCCTGGGCGCGATGCTGGTCACCTTCGCGGGGACGAGCGCCGCGACGCTCCCGGCGCTGTTCCCGACCCGGCTGCGCTACGGCGCGCTGTCGATCTCGTACAACCTCTCCGTGTCGCTGTTCGGCGGGACGACGCCGCTGCTGGCCTCGTGGCTGGTGGCCACCACGCACAACACGCTGGTGCCCGCCTTCTACCTGATGGTGGCGGGCGTGATCGGGCTGATCGCCACGGTGTACCTGCACGAGACGGCGGGGAAGCCGCTGCGCGGGTCGGGGCCCATGGTGGAGACCGAGGAGGAGGCGCGGACGGCGGTGGCCGAGAGCCGTACGGAGGCGGGGCGGCGGGCCCGCGACGTCTGGATCAGGCTGCGCCACCCTTGGGCGGGGGCCGGTCACCGGGAGGAGGAAGAGGAGTGACGGGACCCCTCGGGCCAAAGGGGAGTGACGGGACCCCTCAGGCCAGGAGGGGTGAGGGGACCCTCAGGCCAGGAGGGGTGACGGGCCTCAGGCCAAGGGGAGTGACGGGCCTCAGGCCAAGAGGCGTGACGGGCCTCAGGCCCTTCCCATGGCGCGGTTCAGGGCGATCTCGATGACGACGCGGTCCGGGTTGGGGCGGGGCGTGCGCTGGTAGCGCTCGGCGTAGCGGCGCTCGGCGTCCGCGATCAGCTCGGGTTCCTCCCGTACCACCGCGAGCCCTTCCAGCGTGGCCCACCGCCTGCCCGCCAGCTGGCAGACCGCGACCCGCGCACCGCCCTCGCCCGCCGCCCGGACATGGGCGACCTTACGGCTGTGACGGCTCGCGATGACGCGGGCGAGCCCGGCCTCGGGGTCGTAGGTGACGCCGACCGGGACCACATGCGGGGTGCCGTCCGGGCGTGGGGTGGTCAGGGTGCACACATGGCGTTCGCGCCAGAAAGCGAGGTACTCGGGATCGGGGTTGCGGGGATCGACGGGCATGGCCCAGAACCTAAGGCATGGCCCATTGGCCCAGAACCTGAGGCCAGAGGAGTGGCGTTCGCGAGGTTGAGTGGAATAGACTCAACTTTACGGAGGTTGGGTAGGGCAGGGATGAGAAGATCGGAGCGAGGAGGAGCACAGGGACGTGGATGCCGAGCTGACCAACAAGAGCCGGGCGGCGCTGAGCGCCGCCAATGACCGGGCGGTGTCCTCCGGGCATGCGGACATGACGCCCGCGCATCTCCTGCTCGCCCTGCTGCAGGGCCAGGACAACGAGAACGTGATGGATCTGCTGGCCGCCGTCGAGGCCGACGCGGCCCTGGTGCGCGACGGCGCCGAGCGGCTGCTCGCCGCCCTGCCCAGCGTCCAGGGCTCCACCGTGGCCCCGCCGCAGGCCAGCCGCGACCTGCTGGCCGTCATCGCGGACGCCACCCAGCGGGCCAGGGAACTCGGGGACGACTACGTCTCCACCGAGCACCTCCTCATCGGCATCGCCGCCAAGGGCGGCCAGGCCGGGGAGCTGCTCGACCAGCAGGGGGCGGGCGCCAAGAAGCTGCTCGCCGCGTTCGAGAAGGTCAGGGGTGGACAGCGGGTGACGACGCCCGATCCGGAGGGCACGTACAAGGCCCTGGAGAAGTTCGGTACGGACTTCACCGCCGCCGCGCGCGAGGGCAAGCTGGACCCGGTCATCGGCCGGGACCAGGAGATCCGCCGGGTGGTGCAGGTGCTCTCCCGGCGCACCAAGAACAACCCGGTGCTGATCGGCGACCCGGGCGTCGGTAAGACGGCCGTCGTCGAGGGGCTCGCCCAGCGGATCGTCAAGGGCGATGTGCCCGAGAGCCTGCGCGACAAGCGCCTGGTCGCCCTCGACCTCGGCGCGATGGTCGCGGGCGCGAAGTACCGCGGGGAGTTCGAGGAGCGGCTGAAGACCGTCCTGGCCGAGATCAAGTCCAGCGACGGCCAGATCATCACCTTCATCGACGAGCTCCACACCGTGGTCGGCGCGGGCGCCGGCGGCGACTCCGCGATGGACGCGGGCAACATGCTCAAGCCGATGCTGGCCCGCGGTGAGCTGCGCATGGTCGGCGCCACCACGCTCGACGAGTACCGCGAGCGGATCGAGAAGGACGCCGCGCTCGAGCGCCGATTCCAGCAGGTGCTGGTGGCCGAGCCGACCGTCGAGGACACCGTCGCCATCCTGCGCGGGCTCAAGGGCCGCTACGAGGCCCACCACAAGGTGCAGATCGCCGATGGCGCGCTGGTGGCCGCCGCCGCCCTCTCCGACCGGTACATCACCTCCCGCTTCCTGCCCGACAAGGCCATCGACCTGGTGGACGAGGCGGCGTCCCGGCTCCGGATGGAGATCGACTCCTCGCCCGTGGAGATCGACGAGCTCCAGCGCTCGGTGGACCGGATGCGGATGGAGGAGATGGCCCTCGCCCGGGAGACCGACGAGGCCAGCAAGCAGCGGCTGGAGAAGCTGCGCCGCGACCTCGCCGACAAGGAGGAGGAGCTGCGCGGCCTCACCGCCCGCTGGGAGAAGGAGAAGCAGGGCCTCAACCGCGTCGGTGAGCTGAAGGAGAAGCTGGACGAGCTGCGCGGCCAGGCCGAGCGCGCCCAGCGCGACGGCGACTTCGACACCGCCTCCAAGCTGCTGTACGGGGAGATCCCGGCCGTCGAGCGGGAGCTCGCCGAGGCGTCGGAGGCCGAGGCCGAGGTCCAGCAGGACCGCCCGACGATGGTCAAGGAGGAGGTCGGCCCGGACGACGTGGCCGATGTGGTCGCCTCCTGGACCGGCATCCCCGCGGGCCGGCTGCTGGAGGGCGAGACCCAGAAGCTGCTGCGCATGGAGGACGAGCTGGGCAAGCGGCTGATCGGCCAGACCGAGGCCGTACGGGCCGTCTCGGACGCCGTGCGCAGGACCCGGGCGGGCATCGCCGACCCGGACCGGCCCACCGGCTCCTTCCTCTTCCTCGGCCCCACCGGCGTCGGCAAGACCGAGCTGGCCAAGGCGCTCGCCGACTTCCTCTTCGACGACGAGCGGGCCATGGTCCGCATCGACATGAGCGAGTACGGCGAGAAGCACAGCGTGGCCCGGCTGGTCGGCGCCCCGCCCGGCTACGTCGGCTACGAGGAGGGCGGCCAGCTGACCGAGGCGGTGCGCCGCCGCCCGTACAGCGTGGTGCTGCTGGACGAGGTGGAGAAGGCCCACCCCGAGGTCTTCGACATCCTGCTCCAGGTGCTCGACGACGGGCGGCTCACCGACGGCCAGGGCCGGACGGTGGACTTCCGCAACGCCATCCTGGTGCTCACCTCCAACCTGGGCAGCCAGTACCTGATGGATCCGCTGCTCGGTGAGGAGGAGAAGAAGCAGAGCGTGCTGGAGACCGTGCGGGCCTCCTTCAAGCCCGAGTTCCTCAACCGCCTGGACGACCTCGTGGTCTTCTCCGCGCTCAGCGGCCCGGAGCTGGCCCGGATCGCCGAGCTCCAGATCGCCCGGCTGGCCCGCCGCCTCGCCGACCGCAGGCTGACCCTCGACGTCACCCCGGCCGCGCTGGAGTGGCTCGCCGAGGAGGGCAACGACCCGGCGTACGGGGCGCGCCCGCTGCGCCGGCTGATCCAGACCGCGATCGGCGACCGGCTGGCCAAGGAGATCCTCGCCGGGGAGGTCCGGGACGGCGACAAGGTCCGGGTGGACCGGGTCGGCGGCGACCTGCTGGTGGGCCCCGCGCAGTAGCGGCCCGGGGCCGCTCGGCACCCCCGGCCCCGCCGGTCCTCCCGGCTGTCGTCGCCCGTTCGCCCGGCCGTCGTCGCCGGTCCGCCCGGCCGTCGTTTCGGCAGCCGTGTCGGCCGTCTTTTCGGCAGTCGTTTCGGCCGGATCGGGCAATGTACGGCCGGGGTTGCACGGCGGGGGCGGGTGTGAGGGAGGATGGCGGTATTCCATACGAAGGGAAATCCACGGTGAGCATCGACCCGTCCTCGATTCCGAATTTCGGGGGTCAGCCCGAGCCCGAACCGACGGGTCCGAGCGGCCCCGTGCTGCCCGACCAGGACCTGGTCAAGCAGCTGCTGGAGCAGATGGAGCTGAAGTACGTCGTCGACGAGGAGGGGGACCTCGCCGCGCCGTGGGAGCAGTTCCGCACCTACTTCATGTTCCGCGGGGAGGAGGAGCAGCAGGTCTTCTCCGTCCGCACGTTCTACGACCGGCCGCACGGCATCGATGAGAAGCCGCGGCTGCTCGAGGCGATCGACGACTGGAACCGCCGCACGCTGTGGCCGAAGGTCTACAGCCACACCAATGACGACGGCACGGTCCGGTTGATCGGTGAGGCGCAGATGCTGATCGGCACCGGCGTCAGCCTGGAGCACTTCGTGTCCAGCACGGTCAGCTGGGTGCGGGCTTCGATCGAGTTCGACCGCTGGCTGGTCGAACAGCTCGGTCTGGAGGCCGACATCGAGTCCGATGGCGACGACAAGCCGGGCGACGACGAGGCCTGAGCCGCCGAGCCGAGCCGTATCGCGGTCGGAGGTGTCGTAGAGCGCTCGGAGAAGCCGTATCCCGGTCAGCAAACCCGTCGGCCGTGTCGGTCAGTCCTGTGTCGGTCAGTCGGCCGCGTCGGTCGGTCGGCCGTGTCGATCAGATCGGGCTGGTGGCCATGGTCAGCAGATACGCCCCGTAGAGACAGGAGAGCCCGGCCAGCGCGCCGCCCAGCAGGACGGCGGTGCGCGGCCGGGCTCTTGCCATCGCCAGCGCCGCCGGGAGCAGCAGCGGGAAGGCGGGCAGCAGGAAGCGCGGCTTGGACGCGAAGTAGTTGGCGCTGGCGAGCGCGATGAACACCAGGGTGAGGGTGTAGACGACCAGCGGCAGCGGCGGTGGCCGCAGCACGAGCCCGACCAGGGCGAGCAGCGAGGCGCCGACGACGATGAGCGCCATGTAGTGCGAGAGATAGCCGCTCCCCATGAGCAGGGAGCGGGTGGAGCGGAAGCCGCTCGCACCGAGGTCGAGATGCGTCCCCCAGTCGTCCTGGACGTCCAGATAGCCGCGCCAGGTGCCGCGCCGCGCCCCC
Organism: Streptomyces sp. 5-10; assembly: GCF_014712245.1. Taxonomy (NCBI): domain Bacteria; kingdom Bacillati; phylum Actinomycetota; class Actinomycetes; order Kitasatosporales; family Streptomycetaceae; genus Streptomyces; species Streptomyces sp. 5-10. The sequence goes on along the minus strand of NZ_JACVYG010000064.1, from coordinate 33,454 downwards.
ACCCACGCGGCGTAGCCGAGCCAGCCGAGCGGTGACATCGCCGCGCCCGCCCACACCCGCCAGGACGTCCGCCCGCGGTGGCGCCAGATCTCGGCGGCCGCGCACGCGCACACGGCCGCCGCGACTGCGACCCCGTTGGGCCGCGTGGCCCCCGCGCACAGCGCGAGCGCCCCGGCCCACAGCCGGCGCCCGGTCAGCAGCGCGTACAGCGACCAGGCCGCCAGGGCCGTCAGCAGCGACTCGGTGTACGCCATGGACTCCACGACCGCATGCGGCAGCAGCCCCCACAGCGCGACCAGCGTCAAGGCCACCCGCCGCCCGTACAGCCGCTCCCCGACCGCGTGGATCCCCCAGGCCGCCAGCCCGGCCGCGACCCAGGCGACCAGCAGCCCCGCCGTCACCGCGCTCACGGGGACGACGCCGGTGACGGCCCGGATCAGCGCCGGGTAGAGCGGGAAGAACGCCAGATCGCTGAAGGTCAGGCCGGGGTGGCTGACGGAGGGACGGTTGGTGCCGTAGCCGTGCTGGGCGATGGCCACGTACCAGAGGCTGTCCCAGTAGTGCCCGAGCTGTGTCCGCGGATGCTTCCCGGCCCGCCAGGACCCCAGCGCCACGCAGAAGATCCCGGCGGCCCGCACCGTCGCGTACACCGCCAGCGCGACCCACGCCCGCCCCAGCGAGGCCCCGACCCGCCCCAGCACCCGCCGCCGTTCGGCCTGCCGCCGGGGCGGCTCCGGGGCCCGTGTGGACGCGGCGGTGTCGGTGGACACGGAGACCTCCGGTGCGGGCACACGAGGGGCACACGACGGACATGCGCCGAGCCCCCGGGAGGGGACGAACCGGGGAGCTCGGCGGACACACCGACCATCCGCCAGGCCGCGGCCGCCCGCGACCCGGGACGTCCAACCGGGGGAGCGGGGTCACCGGAGGCGGCGGGTCACCCCGCGGCGGTCACCCCGCGGCGAGGGTCTTGAGGCGGGCCACGGCGTCAGTAAGGACCTCTTCGCGCTTGCAGAAGGCGAACCGCACGAAGGGGGAGCCCTGGTCCTGGTGGTCGTAGAAGACCGCGTTCGGGACCGCGACCACACCGCAGCGCTCGGGGAGGGAGCGGCAGAAGGCGAAGCCGTCGGTCTCGCCGAGGGGGCGGATGTCGGTGGTGATGAAGTACGTCCCCGAGGGGCGGAAGACGTGGAAGCCCGCGTCGGCCAGGCCGTCGGCCAGCAGATCGCGCTTGGCGCGCAGATCGTCCCGGACGCCGTGGAAATAGGCGTCGGGGAGGGCCAGCGCCTCGGCCACCGCGTACTGGAAGGGGCCCGCCGAGACATAGGTGAGGTACTGCTTGGCCGAACGCACCGCCGTGACCAGCTCGGGCGCGCCGGTCACCCAGCCGACCTTCCAGCCCGTGAACGAAAACGTCTTTCCGCTGCTGCTGATGGTGACCGTCCGCTCGCGCATCCCGGGGAAGGAGACGAGCGGGGTGTGCTCGGTGCCGAAGACGAGGTGTTCGTAGACCTCGTCGGTGACCACCAGCAGATCGCGCTCGACGGCGAGCTCGGCGACCGCGGCCAGCTCATCGTGGGTGAGCACGGTGCCGGTGGGGTTGTGCGGGGTGTTGAGCAGGATGAGCCGGGTGCGGTCGGTGACGGCGGCGCGCAGCTCGTCCAGGTCCAGCCGGAAGGTGTCACCGTCGGGGCGCAGGGTGACGGGGACGCGGACGCCGCCCGCCATGGCCACACAGGCGGCGTACGAGTCGTAGTACGGCTCCAGCGCGATCACCTCGTCGCCCGGCTCCACCAGCGCCAGCAGCGACGCCGCGATGGCCTCGGTGGCGCCCGCGGTGATCAGCACCTCGGTGTCGGGGTCGAAGCCCAGGCCGTACCAGCGCCGCTGGTGCTCGGTGACGGCGGCGCGCAGCTCGGGCACGCCGGGGCCGGGCGGGTACTGATTCCCCCGGCCGTCACGCAGCGCGCGGACGGCGGCCTCGCGCACCTCCTCGGGGCCGTCGGTGTCCGGGAAGCCCTGCCCGAGGTTGATCGCGCCGGTGCGCACGGCGAGGGCGGACATCTCGGCGAAGATCGTGGTGCCGAAGGCGGCCAGTCGGCGGTTGAGCGGCGGTCGTCCCATGGCGCCCATACTCCGCCGAACCATCGGCCTCCATCAACTCTGCCGCTGCCCGGCGCGGGGGCGCGCTCGCCGGTTTCGGGTGGCGGGATACGCGGATACCCGCCTGGGCCGGAATCCATCGATGTCCGTCGATGTCCAACGACTGCCACAGCGCTGCCCGCGCTGTGGCACGGGGCTACGCTCGCGCGCATGACTGATTTCCTTCAGGTGGCGACGGCGACGGCGAACCGTGAGGAAGCCGAGAAACTCGCGGGGGCGGTGGTGACGGCTCGGCTCGCGGCCGGGGCACAGATCGTCGGGCCGGTGATCTCGGTCTTCTGGCATCAGGGGGAGTTCGGGACGGGGGAAGAGTGGCAGCTGCTGTTCAAGACCCGTGCGGACCGTTACGCCGAGCTTGAAGCACACCTCTTGGAGCACCATCCGTGGAAGAACCCCGAGGTGTCGGCGGTGCCGATCGTCGCGGGCTCGGACTCCTACCTGCGATGGGTGGAGCGCACCACTGAGCCGGAGTCCGGGAACTGACCTCTCACGCCCTGGCCTTCTTCAGGACGTCGGCTACGGCCGGAAGCTCTTTGTGGGCCTTGAGCTGGTGGAGGATCGGCGCGAGGCGCTGGCGTGGGCGGATGGACGCCACCCCGGCGGAGAGCTCGAGGACGCGGTTGGTGATGGCCGTGGACTGCTCGATCTCTCCGGCGGTGAGGTAGGAGTCGGCGAGCCAGGACAGGTAGAGGCTCTTGTCGCGGGCGTGGGTGTCGTCGTAGCGGGAGAGAAAGTCCTCCAGTACGGGAACGGCACGGATGGGGCGGCGTAGCTCGGTCCAGCATCGGCCCGCCATGATCTGCAGTCCGTTCCCGTCCCACGCCGCCCAGTCGGGCTGTGGGGTTCCGTCGTCCTCGCTGAGCGCCGTTTCAGCGGCGTCGAGGGCACGCTCGGTCGCGTCCGCGTCTCCGGCAGCGGCGTACGCCCAGGCCAGGCGCCCGTACAGTAGCGCGCGCACGCCGGGCGGGACGTCGGGGCCTGCGGTGGCGCAAGACTCCACGGCTATCTCTATCCCGACGGTGCGGTCCGTGTTGATCTTCTGGTACGCGAGAAAGGCGAGGGCGTTCCCGGCGAGGGCGGTGTCCCCCGCTTGAGTGGCAGCCTGGTGACTGGCCTCGTAGAGGCTGGTGGCATCGGCGTGCTTGCCGGCGTCGAATGCGGCCCACCCGGCTTGCTGGGCCTGCTCGGAGAGGACCGACAGGAGCCCGCGCCCGGTTTCCTCCGTATAGCTGCCCTCTCGAAGGATCGCCTTGGTCGCTTGGTACTCGCCGAGATAGACGCGGTAAGTGTCTCCACCGCCGAGCACGTCATCGAGTCGCCGTAGCCGTGCTGTGCGCTGTCGCAGCAGCTCGGGCACGTCTCGATCAATCCGGCGGCCGGTCTTGATCTGGTTCAGCTCAGGCAGACCGAGGACCAGGCCGGCCCCGGCCGATGCTCGAAAGAATTCCCTGCGCAGCACTGTTTCGCTTCCCTCTCGGGTCGTGGGTGAGGTGCGTGCTGAGGCGGTAGGGACGTGACCGCGTGCGGTAGCCGCCTCCCAGTCGCGGGGGCGAGGCCGAGGAGATGCCCGGGGATGCGTAAGGCGTCGGCGATCGTCGCGATCTTCCCGAACGACGTGATGCGGCCCTGGCCACGGGCCAGAGTGCCGACGCGTTCGGGCTTGATGTCACACTCGGCGGCGATCTTCGAGTAACTGATGTGGGCTACGTCGCGGGCAAGGGAGAAGACGGCGCCGAAGTCGTGAGCCACGATCGCGGCGCGCATCTCTGGGTGGCTGAGAAGTTCTCGCGGTAGTGCGGTCGGCGGTTGGTAAGCGGTCATGGCGTGCCCCGTTGCGCCTGCTGGTGACAGTGTGTCGCACAATCGTGACCGTCAGCCTACCCATGATGGGTATAGCCACGGGCGGCAAGCCACCGGCTTTCCTCCGCACCAGAGTCGGCAGACACAAGAGACCCCCGCGACCGATGCGAGCGGCCCGGGGGCGTGGTCAACGCTGCGAAGGAGCGTCAACGTGCCAAACCATATCCCCCGATTCGTGCGGTGGCTGCTGCGACTGCCGGCGTCCGGAGCTGGTCGTAACGGCGTTGGTGAGACAGGTGCTTCGGTGACCTGTGCGGACGCGCCGACGCTGCAACTTCCGCGCGTGCACCAGGTGCATCGGGTGTCGGATCGTCCACTGCCGCGCAGCGAGAACGTACCTCGCGTGGAGCTGCTGTGCGCTCCGCACGGGATGGTGGTGGTCAGGTGAGCACCCAACCACGATTGCTGCCGTGGCCCGGCCCCGCCGGGCAGCCGTGCTATCTGGTATCGGACGCGGACGGTGAGGGATATCTGTCGCGGCTGGCTGACGAGATGGAAGCGGTTCAGCTTCAGATGGGAACTGAACTCATCGGTCATGCCCGCCTCATGCTCCGCGATCGGAAGGCGGGCGCGCGAGAGCTCCGCTACCTCTCGGAACGCCTGGTCGAGGCGCTGCGAGACGCGCTTCGGATCGCGGAGAGCCGGGGCGGGCGTCTGCCGGTGCCCGACGAGTGTGAAAGCGGCGGACCGACTCAGACGAACGAGGCGTCCGAATGACTCGGGCGTCAGATAGCTGGCTGGTCGGTCCGGCACCGGGGCGTGGTCTGCGCCCGGGGAAAGAAGGTCTGCTTGAACTGCCGCTGCAGGTCCTCCGTCCTGGTCGCGCGTCCCTGGCATCGCTGCTGCCGACAGAAGTACTGAGGTCGCTGCGGACGGAAAGACGCGCAACAAGAAGTAACAACACCGGACCACCCCCGTGCCTGGTCAGCTCCCGGGGCGGTCCGGCTGGAGATTGATCACGAACCCCCGTGATGTCTGCAAGCAGGTCCTCCGCAGCCTGGCTCAGCGTCTCGTCGTCCGTGAGCATCTGCATCCGGAAGAGAGCTTCTTGAGCATTGGAGCGCAAGTCGTAGGCGCGGATGCGCACGGTGTCCGGGCTCTCCGGTGGGGGATGCTCGTGCTCACAGAACCAGAGGTGAACGAGGCAGCGACGGTAGTTGATCAACGCGCCGGCATAGACGGAGTAGGCATCGAGCCGCTCCTGTCGGAGCGTCTCACGACGGGTGAACTGATGGCTCCTGTCGGTGGCGCGCTGCTGGAACGCCAGGGTGATCGCCGAACCCATCAGCGTTCCCAGGACGGCTATGGCGCTGGCGATGATGGTCTCCACGGCCCAAGCTGATCACGCAATGCCGAACTTCGGGCGCCGTGGGGCCAACTCCTGTACCCACACGCTTATCTGCGGTGGCGCAACGCCAACGCCCGCCACCGCGACATCCTGGCCGCCGAAGGCAAGAAACGCCCGCGTCCGAAGCGAGAAGGGCATCCGCTGGGGAGGACGCCCTCTCAGAGTCGCCGCCTGACCCAATCCGGCGAACTGCGCGGTCGCGGCACACTAGTGAGCCCAGGGCGGTGTGATGCTGTTGCCGTCAGCCATTTTGGCGGTGAGCCCGACACGTGTGGTGACCCACATGTGGGCGGGCTGGTCGGTCGTGTTGGCGACCGCCAGTTCGGAGCCTGCAGGTGCCACTGCCGCGTCACCTGTGCGGAGTTCGGCGCTTTCACCGTCAACCGTGAGTCGGAGGCGACCGGAGAGGACGTAGAACGTCTCCTCGTCGCTGATCGTGTGGGTCGGCCCCGCCATTGCGGCCGGGATCTCGACGCGCCAGGCGGCGAGGTCCCGGCTGCCGGTGTCCGGACGGACGTAGGAAACGAAACGGCCACCGTGAATCTCATGTACGACGGCCTCGTCACCGCGGATGAACGGCATGCTCCAACCTCCATCTAGACAAGTTTCTTGTCTAGAAAGACAAGTGGCTTGACGAGTTATAGTCAAGCCCATGGACGACGCCCTGGCCTTCTCGGCACTCGTGCTGGCACTCTCCGGACAGCTGGTGCAGGAAATCCACACCAGCGTGTCCCAGCAGGGATTCGAGGATCTACGACCTGCACACGGCTTCGCCTTCGCTCGCATCTCGGTGGGCGGCGCCACCACGGCCGACCTGGCCGAGCACCTGGGGGTGACCAAGCAGGCCGCCGCCCAACTGGTCGAGGAGCTGGTCCGAAAGGGGTACGTGGAGCGGCATCCACACCCGCACGACGCCCGCGCCCGCCTCCTGGGACTGACCGAGTTCGGCTGGGCCGCCACACGTGCCGCCGACCAGGCGGCCCGGGCTGCCGTCACGCCGTGGCGAGAAGTACTGGGCGAGGCGCGCTTCAGCGAACTCGTCGCCGACCTGACACTCCTTGCACCGCCGGGACCGATCCGCCCTGCCTGGTGAGCCGATGGCCCACCGCCCTGGAGACCGCCGGCCGTGAACGAACCGTCCGCGCGCAGTCCGACGGCGCGTGAGGTGCCGTGCCGAGGCCTCCGCGGACCGGTGAAACTTCCCTGTCAGAACAGTAGCCGTCTGTGTCTCCCTGCTTCTGCCTCCACACCAGCGACACCCCACCCGGTGCGGGGCACACTCGCTGTTCCGCGCTGGTTTTTAGTGGCGGGATACGTGGGTACTCGGCCGGGCCGGAATGCAACGGCTGCGATGTGCAGCACGTTGTCGGAGCGGTGTGGCCCTGCGGGAGGCGAGATGGCCAAGCAGAGGACGCAGCAGGCCGGCGCCTGGCCGCGGCTTCGGCTGGAGGACTGGGCCGAGACCCGGGACACCCTGCACATGTGGACCCAGATCGTCGGCAAGATCCGGCTGGACCACGCGCCACCGGCCAATCAGTGGTGGCAGGTGACCTTGTACGTCACGCCGCGCGGGCTGAGCACGTCCACGGTCCCGTATCGGACCGGGGCGTTCGATATCGAGTTTGATTTTGTCGAGCACCGGCTGGGGATCCGGGTCAGCGATGGGAGTCGGCGCGAGCTGACGCTGGAGTCCAAGCCGGTGTCCCAGTTCTACTCCGAGATCATGGGTGTGCTGGGGGACCTGGGCATCCAGACCCGGATGTACCCGCGGCCGAACGAGGTGCCCGTGGCGATACCGTTCCCGGAGGACCACCGGCACGCGTCGTACGATCCGTACGCCACCCGGCTCTTCTGGGGTCAGCTGCTGAACGCACACCGGGTGTTCGGGGAATTCCGGTCCCATTTCGTCGGCAAGGCCAGCCCCGTGCACTTCTTCTGGGGAGCGATGGACCTGTGCGTCACCCGCTTCTCCGGCCGCACCGCGCCGCCGCATCCCCCCGGCGGTGTGCCGAACCTGCCGGACCGGGTGACGCAGGAGGCGTACTCCGTGGAGCTCTCCAGCTGCGGCTTCTGGCCCGGCGGCGGCGAGGAGGGCGGCTTCTACTCCTACGCCTACCCCGAGCCCGCCGGCTTCGCCGACCAGCCGGTGCGCCCCGAGACGGCCTCGTACCGGCGGGATGTCGGTGAATTCGTGCTGCCCTACGAGGCGGTCGCCACCGCACCCGATCCGGACCGGACGCTGAGCGAATTCCTGCACAGCACCTATGAGGCGGCCGCCGAACTGGCCGACTGGGACCGCGCGGTCCTGGAAGCCGACCCCGTCCACTGGGAGCACCGCTAAGCGCTCCGCGGGAAGCGTCGCGAGGTGCGGTCGTTCATCCGCGGGTGCGTCGTGGCTGTTCGTGCGGTTACCCGCGGAGGTGCCCGACTACGGGCCGGGCCTGGAGCGGGCGTGGACCAACGGTCACCTCCCAGGCCGCGGACCGCGCAGAGGATGCGCGCTGAACCTCTGGACTTCCTCAACTCCGCTTTGGCCCCCCATGAGGTCGGGCATGGGACCCGGCAGGTACGAAGCGGTACCTCGCTACGGGGGTTGGAAGGAGAGTGAGGACCATGGGTTCTGTTGTGGTCTTGGTCGTGCTGGCGTTCACGTTCGCGGCGCTCGCCGCGCTGGGCGCCGGTCGGTCGAAGGGGTACAGCGGGCGGCGCAAGCGGTCCTGGGGCGCCGGATCCAGCGGGGCCGCCGGTGGCGGCTGGTGGGCCGGTGGCGACGGCGGCGGTGGTGGCCATCACGGGGGTGGTCACCACGGCGGCGGTGGCTGCGGCGGCGGAGGCGGCTGCGGTGGCGGGGGTGGCTGCGGTGGCGGCGGTGGTGGTGGCGGTGGCTGCGGCGGGGGTGCCTGACCTCTGGAGTGTCTGACCCCGGGACCCCTGGAGTGCCTGATTCGGGGGCGCCTGACCCGGGGTTGGCGCGGCCTTTACGGTCGCCGTGCCGTTCTTACGGTTGCCGCGCGGCCTTACGGTCGCCATACCGTTCTTGCGGTCGCCATGCCCTTCTTACGGTTGCCACGCCGTCCTTACGGCCGTGAAGCGATGAGCCAGCGCCCGGCGCGCCAACGTGCGCCGGGCGCTGGCTTGTTGAACACTTGCCCTAGGGAGCGCCCTAGGGGGTGGAAACCCGGCGAAGGTGGGTAAAAACGATGTGGCGCCCAGCATTTCATGATTCCGTATACCACCAATCGACCTTACGGCCCCACGTGGGCACGAGCCGCCGTATGCGCATGCCCCTGGTCCCCCGCGGGGCGAGCTGGCCCATCTTTTTCCACTGCGTGCTTGCGGAGCCGATCCATGCTCACGATCCTCAAGACTGCCTACACCGATACCCGCGCCGCTGACCTCGCCTGGGGCCTGGGACGGGAACCGCTTCCCGCCCTCGCTGTGCTCGATCTTCAACTCCATGACTTCGCCGTCCAGTTGCGGCTTCTGGGCGCCTCGCACCAGGTCCTCCTCGAAGGGGAGGGCAGCCGTTGCTCGGAGACGGTGGCCTGTATGTCCGGCAACAGCACCCCGCTTCCGCTGGGGGTTTCCACCCTCGTCGACGGCCGCGAATACGAATTCGCGGCGCGCGTCGAGGAGTTGTCACAAGGGGCCTTCGCCGGGCGCGCCCAGGAGCTGCTCGCGCTGGTGGCCGACCATCCGCACGGCCTGGCCGGTACGTTCCCCGGCAGCCCGAACGCGTTCACGGCGCTGCTCGCGCAGTGGAACGAGGGCACGGTGGGGTGGCGGACCTGGCATGCCTACCCCCAGGAGGGGCGGTTGGTCACCACCCGCACCTGTGTGGGGGCCCGGGTGCCGGCCGCGCTCCGGCCGCCGGGCGCGGGCGGGCTCGATATGAGCGGTCTGCCCGGCGGTCTGCCCGGCGGTTTGCCCGGCGAGGTGTCGCCCCAAGTCCCCTGCGTCTGAAGGCGTCGCCCCAAGTCCCCTGCGTCTGAAGGGGATCGCGCGGGGCCGAGAGGTCATCGATGCCAGACGCACGAACGGCAATGCACTCGTGTGGGGGACGAGACGTAAGCGATATGTGACGTAGCGTTCCCTTTGTGATCGATTCGCCCATGTCCGCCGTCTCGGATGCGCCGTCGTCGCCGGAGTCCGGCCCTCCGGCGCGGCTGCCCGTGCGGGCGGGGCTCGGCCGCTTCCTCGTGCTCGGCGCGGTCTTCGTCTGCGCCGCCTGCGGGCTCGTCTACGAGCTCGAACTCGTCGCCCTCGCCTCGTACTTGGCCGGTGACTCGGTCACCCAGGCATCCGTGGTGCTGTCCGTGATGGTCTTCGCCATGGGCGTCGGCTCGCTGCTGGCCAAGCGGCTGCGCTGCCGGGCCGCCGTGGGCTTCGGCGCGGTCGAGGCGGTGCTCGCGCTCGTCGGCGGCTGCTCGGCGATGGCGCTGTACGCGTGCTTCGCGTGGGGCGGTCACTCGCGCTCCGCGCTCGTCGGCTTCTCGTTCGCCATCGGTGTGCTCATCGGGGCCGAGGTGCCGCTGCTGATGACCCTCATCCAGCGGGTGCGCAGGCAGGACGCGGGCGGCGCGGTGGCCGATCTGTTCGCGGCGGACTATGTGGGCGCGCTGGTCGGTGGGCTCGCCTTTCCCTTTCTGCTGCTGCCCGCGTTCGGCCAGCTGACCGGCGCGCTGGTCACCGGCGCGGTCAACGCGGTCGCGGGCGGCGCGCTGGTGCTCTGGCTGTTCCGCCGCGATCTGAGCGTACGGGCGCGGTGGACGCTGATCGTCGCCAACGGGCTGGTGCTCGCCGCGCTGGCCGCCGGTGCCGTGCTGACCCCCTCCTTCGAGCGGGCCGCCCGCCAGGCGGTCTACGGACCGGGGGTGCGGGTCGCGCTGCACACCGGCGAGCAGGAGATCGTGCTGGTGGGCGGGGGGACGAGCGGGCGGCCGCTGGCCCTCTTCGTGGGCGGGCGGCTGCGGGTCAGCGGGCGCGACGAGGTCCGCTACCACGAGGCGCTGATCCACCCGGCGATGGCCGCCGGACCGCACGGCCGGGTCCTGGTGCTGGGCGGGGGCGACGGGCTCGCGGCGCGCGAGATCCTGCGGTACGCGGGGGTCCGCTCGGTGACCGTCGTGGAGCGCGACGCGGAGGTGGTGCGGCTGGCCCGGCGCGATCCCGGTCTGTCCGCGCTCAACGGCGGCGTCTACCGTGATCCGCGGGTGCGGGCGGTGACGGCGGACGCCTTCGACTGGCTGCGCCGGTCCATGGCGTACGACGTGGTGGTGTGCGATCTGCCCGCCCCCGAGCTCACCCCGAGCACCAAGTACTACTCCCAGGAGTTCTACGGCCTGGCCGAGCGGGTGCTGGCGCCCGGCGGCCGGCTGGTGGTCCACGCCGGGCCGCTCCGGCCCGATCCGCGGGCGTTCTGGACGGTGGACGCGACGATGCGCTCGGTCGGGCTGCGGACCACTCCGTATGTGATCGGCGCCCCGCGCCCCGGGCGCGGCAGCCCGCACGACTGGGGCTTCGTCCTGGCGGCGCGCTCCCCGGTGGGGCTGCGGCTGGCCCCGCACCGGCCGCGGCCGCGCTCGCTGACGGAGGAGGGGCTGCGGGCGGCCCGTCGCACGGCCGAGCGCGCTCGGGAGGCGGGTCTGCCCCCGTCGACGCTCATGCGTCCGCGCTATGGGGAGTGACGTCACCGCGGGCCCGGCGGCGGGCGCCCACCCGCGTGCGGGCCTGCGTGCGGGCCTGCGTGTGGGCCTGCGTGTGGGCCCTGCGTGCGGGGCGTGTGCGGACACCGCGACCATGCGCATCCCGGCCACCCGGGCGCCCACCCGCGTGTGGGACGTGTCCGCGTGCGGGGCGGGTCCGCGCGCCGGGGGCTCGCGTCGGCGGTGTGCGTCAGCGGCGCGCGGAAAGTTGCGCGGGAACGGGTCTCAGGGAACGTGCGATGGGTACTGTCTTGACCTATGGAGCATGAGGTGTTCGTTCCGTTTCCCGTCGACACCGTCCGGCTGGCGCTCGCGGAGCCCGCCCGCGTCGCTCGCTGCGTTCCCGGGCTCCAGCAGGACGCCGATGAGGCCGCCGGTCCGCTCGCCGGGCGGCTGCGGCTGCGCATCGGCGGGTCCACCATCACCTACCGCGGCGCGCTGCGCGTCGTCCGGCGCGCCGATGCCTTCGAGGTCGAGGGCGAGGGCAGCGAGGCGCGCGGCAGCGGCTCGGTGAAGCTCGCGCTGACCATCACGCCGAAGCCCGTCGAGGGCGGTACGGAGCTGAACTGCTCGGGGACGGTCCACAGCGACGGGCGGCTGGCCGAGTTCGACGACGAGGCGTCCACCACCGTGGCCCGCCGCATGCTGGACCGGTTCGCCGCGGCGCTCACGGCCGGTCTTGAGACGTCCCCGATCAGCGCGCCCACGGAGGACGAGGCCCCCGGGCAGGCCGCCGACGAGACCACCGATGCGGCCACCGACGAGACCACCGACGCGGGCGCTGACGCGGGTGCGGCCGCCGCCGCGGACGAGACCGGGCTGCCGACCGAGGCCGAGCTTCCGCTGTCGGCCGACGACATGGACATCGAGGACGTCGGCGACCTCGAGGACCTCGACGAGGTGGACGCCGTCGAGGAGTCCGTCGGCTTCGGCGAGCTCGGCGATCTGGACGACCTGGACGAGGAGCCCCCGGCCGAGGCCGCCCACGCCCGCCGCACGATGATCGGCCGCTCCACCGAGGAGGTCGACCACGCCCCGCCGCGCGGCCGCTACGCCCCGGTCCCCGCGCCCGAGACCGTCTCCACCAGCGCCACCCTGCGCTGGGCCGCGCCCGCCGCGGCCGTCGTGCTCGCCTCCGTCGTCGTCGTGGGACGTCGCGTACTTCGCCGCCGCCGATGAGCCAGGGCGCATAGGCTCGGTCTTTGTGACCACCGAAGACACAACGGAGACCAAGGGCGTACGGCTGACCGCCGGGGACGCCGAGCTGACCGTCTCACCCGAGAACGGCTGCCGTATCGGTTCACTGCGCATCGGCGGTACGGAGCTGCTGCGGCAGGGCCCGCGGTTCGGGTCGTTCCCGATGGTGCCGTGGTGCGGCCGGACCGGTCTTGGCCGGTTCCGCAACGGCGGGCGGACCCACCAACTGCCCATCAACTCCCCGCCGCACGCGATCCACGGGACCGGCCGGAACGTCGAATGGGCCCCCGTCAGCACGGATCGGTCCAGCGCGGCCTTCACCTACGACCTCGCCGACCCCTGGCCGTACGAGGGCCGGGTCACCCAGACCTTCGAGCTCTCCCCGGACAGCCTGACCGTCACCATGAGCGTGGAGACCGAGGGCGATTCCTTCCCGGCGCAGGCGGGCTGGCATCCGTGGTTCCTGCGGAACCTGGGCGACGGCGGCGCCGATGCCGAGATCGCCTTCGACGCCGCATGGCAGGAGGAGCGCGGCGAGGACCACCTCCCCACCGGCCGCCGGATCGCGCCGAAGCCCGGCCCCTGGGACGACTGCTTCGGGATGCCGCAGGGGGTGGACGTCACGCTCACCTGGCCCGGCCGGCTCGAGCTGAAGGTCACCAGCCGGACGGAGTGGGTGGTCGTCTACGACGAGCAGGCGGAGGCGGTGTGCGTGGAACCGCAGTCCGGCCCGCCCAACGGCCTCAACCTCATGCCGCGCCTGGTCACCCCCATCGATCCGCTGGAGATCGCCATGACCTGGAGCTGGCGCACACTGGCCTGACGCGGTCGGTCTCACGACTGATGCGGTCGGCCTCCCGACTGATGCGGTCGGTCTCACGGTACGGAGCGGCTTGAGGGGTTCCGAGGGGCACCGCATAAGCTCATGCGCATGAGCGATGCGCGTGACGCCCTGCTGCAGCAGATCAAGGACAAGGCCGTGGTCCACGGCAAGGTGACCCTCTCCTCCGGGCGTGAGGCCGACTATTACATCGACCTGCGCCGGATCACCCTGGACGCCGAGGCCGCGCCGCTGGTCGGGCAGGTCATGCTCGATGCCACGGCCGATCTGGAGTACGACGCGGTGGGCGGGCTGACGCTGGGCGCCGACCCGGTGGCCACGTCCATGCTGCACGCCGCCGCCGCGCGCGGGCGCCGGCTGGACGCCTTCGTGGTCCGCAAGGCCCAGAAGACGCACGGTATGCAGCGGCGGATCGAGGGCCCGGACATCGCGGGCCGCCGGGTGCTGGTGGTCGAGGACACCTCCACCACCGGCGGTTCGCCGCTGACCGCGGTGGAGGCGGCGCGGGAGGCCGGTGCGGAGGTCGTCGCGGTCGCGACGATCGTCGAGCGCGGCGCCGCGCCCGCGATCGCGGACGCCGGGCTGCCGTACCTCCCGGCGTACTCGCTCACCGACCTCGGGCTGAGCTGAATCCGGCAGGCTGGGGAGGTGGGAGGTTTCACGTGAAACCACCCACCCCCGTCCGTGTGGTCTCGGCGTGCGCCGTGTGGAGCAATCGGCGGAGTCTGGGATTATGGCCCCGACGATGACGTCGCCCCTAGGGTCTGTCATCAAAGGGGGCGCCCGGCCGCGAGCGGCGTCTGGTGCGGTCGATCGCAAGGCGGAGCGTCGCCCTCGTACTGGGCGTACTCGGGTGACGCGACAACGCAGCGAGCGGCCGTGCCAGGCGTCGGGAGCAGGGCGCCCCCTTTGATGACAGACCCTAGGTCAGGGCCAAGTACGACTAACCCGCACATACAAGGAGCGGTCAGATGCCCATCGCATCCCCTGAGATCTACAACGAGATGCTCGACCGGGCGAAGGCGGGCAAGTTCGCCTACCCGGCGATCAACGTGACCTCGACGCAGACTCTGCACGCCGCCCTGCGCGGCTTCGCCGAGGCGGAGAGCGACGGCATCGTCCAGATCTCCACCGGTGGTGCCGAGTTCCTGGGTGGCCAGTACAAGAAGGACATGGTGACCGGTGCGGTCGGCCTCGCCGAGTTCGCGCATGTCGTGGCCGAGAAGTACCCGGTCAACATCGCCCTCCACACCGACCACTGCCCGAAGGACAAGCTGGACGGCTATGTCCGTCCGCTGCTCAAGATCTCGCAGGAGCGCGTCGCCAAGGGCCAGAACCCGCTGTTCCAGTCCCACATGTGGGACGGCTCCGCCGAGACCCTCGCCGACAACCTCGACATCGCGCAGGAGCTGCTGGCCGAGGCCGTCAAGGCGAAGATCATCCTCGAGGTCGAGATCACCCCGACCGGTGGCGAGGAGGACGGCGTCACGCACGAGATCAACGACAAGCTGTACACGACGGTGGACGACGCCCTGCGCACCGCCGAGGCCCTGGGCCTGGGCGACAAGGGCCGCTACCTGCTGGCCGCCTCCTTCGGCAACGTCCACGGCGTCTACAAGCCGGGCAATGTCGTCCTCCGTCCGGAGCTGCTGCGTGACCTCCAGGACGGTGTCGGCGCGAAGCACGGCAAGCAGGACCCGTTCTTCTTCGTCTTCCACGGCGGCTCCGGCTCCACGGAGCAGGAGATCCGCACCGCGCTGGAGAACGGCGTGGTGAAGATGAACCTCGACACGGACACCCAGTACGCCTTCACCCGTCCGATCGCGGACCACATGTTCCGTAACTACGACGGGGTGCTGAAGGTCGATGGCGAGGTCGGCAACAAGAAGACGTACGACCCGCGGAGCTGGGGGAAGCTGGCCGAGGCGGGGATGGCTGAGCGGGTCACCAAGGCTTGTGCGGATCTTCGGTCCACGGGCACCAAGCTGAAGTAGTTCTTCGGCTCGCCCCTCCGGGCCCGGCGCTCGCCTTCCCGGCGAGCCCCGGGCCCGTTTGTGTTCTGGGCTGGCCCCGGGGGCGCTGCCCGGGGGATCATCCAGGTATGCCGGAAGTGCGACTGTCCGTGCCGGCCGGGCGGTGGCTGGTGTTCACCACCGTGCTGGGCTCCGCCATGGCGCTCCTCGACAGCACCGTCGTCAATGTCGCCCTGCCGCGCATCGGGCTCGACCTGGGCGCCGATCTGCCCGTACTGCAGTGGACCGTCAACGCCTACATGCTCACCCTCGCCGGGCTGATCCTGCTCGGCGGGGCGCTCGGGGACCGGTTCGGGCGGCGGCGGGTGTTCGTCATCGGGGTGGTGTGGTTCGCGCTGGCCTCGCTGGTGTGCGGGCTGGCGCCGAACGCCGGGGTGCTCATCGCCGCGCGGGCGTTCCAGGGCATCGGCGGGGCGCTGCTCACCCCCGGGTCGCTGGCGCTGATCCAGTCGGTGATCCATCCCGATGACCGGGCGCGGGCGATCGGGCTGTGGTCCGGCTTCGGCGGCATCGGGGCGGCGATCGGGCCGTTCCTCGGCGGCTGGCTGGTGGACGGGCCCGGCTGGCGCTGGGTGTTCTTCATCAATGTGCCGCTGGCGGCGGTGTGTGTGCCGGTGGCTTTGCGCCACGTACCGGAGACCCGCGATCCGCAGCCGCGCGGCCGGTTCGACGTCCTCGGCGCCGTGCTGGGGGCGGCGGCCCTCGCCCTGGTCACCTATGCGCTGATCGCCGCGCCGCAGAGGGGCGCCTCGCCCGCCGTGGTGGTTCCGGGCGTCGCCGGGCTGGCGCTGGGGGCGGCCTTCATCGCCGTGGAGCGGAGGCTGCGCGAGCCGATGCTGCCGCTCTCCATCTTCGCCTCCCGCCAGTTCAGCGCCGTCAATGTGGTGACCCTGTGCGTCTACGCGGCCTTCGGCGGCTTCTTCTTCCTCTCGGTGCTCGACCTCCAGGTGGTGGTGGGCTACTCCGCGCTCGCCGCCGGTACCGCGCTGCTGCCCACGACCACGCTGATGCTGCTGCTGTCGGCCCGTTCGGGGGAGCTGGGCAAGCGCATCGGCCCACGGATCCCGCTGACCGTCGGCCCGCTGCTGTGCGCGGCGGGGATGCTGCTGATGACCCGGGCCGGGGTGGGGGCGGTGTACTGGCGGGACATCCTGCCCGCGCTGTTGGTGCTGGGACTGGGCATGGTCGTGGTGGTCGCCCCGCTCACCGCGACCGTCCTGGCCTCGGTGGACGTCGCCCGCGCGGGCCTGGCCAGCGGTGTCAACAACGCGGCGGCGCGGGCGGCCGGGCTGGTCGCGGTGGCGGCGCTGCCGCTGCTCGCGGGGATGGGCCCGGAGGCGTACCGATCGGCGGACGCCTTCTCGAGCACCTTCCGGCGGGCGATGCCCATCTGCGCCGGGGTGCTGTTGCTGGGGGCGATCCTCGCCTGGCGCACGGTGCGCTCGGACGTGCTGGAGCAGGCGGGCGTGGAGGTGGGGGCGGGGCCGGAGAGAGCCGGGGCCGAGGTGCCCGCGGAGGGCGCCGAGGGCGTGGCGCGGGCGGCGGGGCCGCCGTGCCGCCCCGAGTGCGCCTACCACTGCGGGGTGTCCGCGCCGCCCCTGGACCCGGGCGAGCGGCGCCCTCGCCCCTGACCCGCGCCCTCTTCGCGCCGGACGCGCACCCGGATCCATGAGGCTCATGGCTTGAGCGTGTCGAGTGGGGCCCCGGACCAGGCAGACTGGAACCCATGGCCATTCACGAGAACCTGCTCGGGGGACCGCCCCCGACCCATCTGCCCGACGACCCGGAGCCGCGCGAGCTGCTGGCCTCCGGCGCGGCCCCGGCCGAGGTCGCCGCGAAGTACCCGGCCTCCTCGCTCGCCTGGGCACAGCTCGCCGACGAGGCGTTCGAGGCCGGCCGGGTGGTCGAGTCCTACGCGTACGCCCGCACCGGCTACCACCGCGGGCTCGACGCCCTGCGCCGCAGCGGCTGGAAGGGCCACGGCCCGGTGCCCTTCGAGCACGAGCCCAACCGGGGCTTCCTGCGCGCCCTGCACGCGCTCGCGCGCGCCGCGCAGTCCATCGGCGAGCAGGAGGAGTACGAGCGCTGCTCGACCTTCCTGCGCGAGTCCTCCCCGACCGCGGCGGACACGCTCTCCTGACGCACGTCTTCTGACGCACGTCTTCTGACGCACGTCTCCTGACGCACGTCTCCTGATTCACGTCTTCTGATCTCGCCTTTCCTGATCCGCTGAGGCGGGCCCTGTTCCGCTGAGGCGGCGCGAGGCGCACTGGGCCTGTGGGGTGTCGTATGCCCCACGGGCCCCTTCCGTACTTGCCGATCGTGCGCGCTGCGCGGATGATGCGGTGCGGGGCCCCTTCGGCTGTGGGCCCCGAGGGGACCGGGGCTCCGAGACCGAAAGGAAGGGGCGGACCGCTACCCGGTAGCGAGCAGTACTCAGGAGATGCGATGTCGCAGCAGCCTGTCCCTGACCACGCCGAGCCCGAAGCCCCGCATCTGGACTTCGACGGCACCACGCCGTACGAGGACTACATCCAGGCGTCCGTGCTCACCCACCTCCAGCACCCCCTCTCCGACGACCCCGGCGAGATGGTGTTCCTGGTCACCACCCAGGTCATGGAGCTGTGGTTCACCGTGATCGTCCATGAGTGGCAGACCGCCGCGCAGGCGCTGCGCGAGGACGATCTGCCCACCGCGATGGCCGCGCTCCAGCGCTCGGCCTACGAGCTGGAGTCGCTCAACGCCTCGTGGACACCGCTGGCCCATCTCACCCCCGGCCAGTTCAACGCGTACCGCTCCGCGCTCGGCGAGGGCTCCGGCTTCCAGTCGGCGATGTACCGGCGGCTGGAGTTCCTGCTCGGCGAGAAGTCCGCGTCCATGCTCGTCCCGCACCGGGGCGCGCCGCGGGTCCACGCCGAGCTGGAGAAGGCGCTGACCGAGCCCAGCCTCTACGACGAGGTGCTGCGCTACCTCGCGCGGCGCGGCCTCGCCGTCCCGGCCGAGGTGCTGGACCGCGATCCCGCCCTGCGCCATGAACCGGATCCCGGGGTGGAACGGGTCTGGGAGGAGATCTACTCCGGCCCGCACGACAGCGAGCTGATCCGGCTCGGCGAGGCGCTGACCGAGGTCGCCGAGCTGGTCTGGCGCTGGCGCAACGACCACCTGGTGGCGACCCGGCGGGCGATGGGCTCCAAGACCGGCACCGGCGGCTCGGCCGGGGTCGCCTGGCTGGAGAAGCGCGCGGCCAAGAACGTCTTCCCCGAGCTGTGGACGGCGCGCAGCCATGTCTGACGCGACGATTCCGACGGAGTCGGCCGGTACCGAGCCGACCGAGTCCAAGCCGACCGCCGCTCGGCCCGGTGCGGCCGAGCCCGGTACGCCAAGGACCGCTCCGGCCGACGAGGCCGCCAGGACCGCTCCGGCCGATGAGCCCGCCAGGACCGTTCTGGCCGATGAGGCCGCCGGGCTCGACGCGGCCGATCCGCTGCGCGCCAAACGCGACGCCTTCACCCTCGACGACACGATCTACCTCGACGGCAACT
Organism: Streptomyces sp. 5-10; assembly: GCF_014712245.1. Taxonomy (NCBI): domain Bacteria; kingdom Bacillati; phylum Actinomycetota; class Actinomycetes; order Kitasatosporales; family Streptomycetaceae; genus Streptomyces; species Streptomyces sp. 5-10. The sequence goes on along the minus strand of NZ_JACVYG010000064.1, from coordinate 14,765 downwards.
CGCTGGGCGCGCTGCCCCGCGCCGTCCCGCCCCGGCTGGCCGATGTGGTCGCCCGCGAATGGGGTGAGCTGCGCATCCGCTCCTGGGATGAGAGCGGCTGGTGGACCGCGCCGGAGCGGATCGGCGACCGCGTCGGCCGGCTTATCGGCGCCGCCCCCGGCCAGGTGGTGGTGGGCGACTCGACGAGCGTGAACGTCTTCAAGGCGGTCGTCGCGGCCGTACGGATCGCCCAGGAGCGCGGCGCCCACCGGGATCAGATCCTGGTGGACGAGGCCACCTTCCCCACCGACGGCTATATCGCCGAGTCCGCCGCCCGGATGACCGGCTGCACCGTGCGGCCGGTGGCCGCGGGCGACGTCCCGACCGCCGTCGGCGCGCGCACCGCCGTCGCGCTCGTGAACCACGTGGACTACCGCACCGGCCGCCTCCACGACCTGCCCGGGACCACGGCCGCCGTGCACGCGGCGGGCGCGCTCGTGGTGTGGGACCTGTGCCACAGCGCGGGCGCCCTGCCGGTCGGGCTGGACGCCCATGGGGTGGACCTCGCCGTGGGCTGCACGTACAAGTACCTCAACGGCGGGCCCGGCGCGCCCGCGTATCTGTACGTCGCCCAGGCCCATCAGCCCCGCTTCGACTCGCCGCTGCCCGGCTGGAACTCGCATGCCGACCCCTTCGGCATGGCCTCCGCCTACACCCCGGCCGACGGCGCGGTCCGCGGCCGCGTCGGCACCCCGGACATCCTCTCGATGCTGGCGCTGGAGGCCGCGCTCGAGGTGTGGGACGACGTGACGATCGAGGACGTCAGGGCCAAGAGCCTGGCCCTGACGGACTTCTTCCTCCGCTGTGTCGAGACGTACGTCCCGGCGGGCCGCGTCCGGTCGATCACCCCCGCCGCTCACGCCGAGCGCGGCAGCCAGGTGGCGCTGCGGTGCGCGGAGGCGGGGGAGGCCGGGGAGGTGATGGCGGAGCTGGTGCGGCGCGGCGTCGTGGGCGACTTCCGCCGCCCCGATGTGCTGCGCTTCGGCTTCACCCCGCTGTACACGGGCTTCGCCGAGGTGGAGCGGGCGGTGCGGGTGCTGGCCGATGTGCTGAAGGAGGGCTGACCGATGGGCGGGGCGGCGGCCGAGGAGACGTCGGTCTTCGGGCTCGCGCCCGTGGACCCGGCCCGGACCGCCGCGTACGGCGAACACCCGGACCAGGTGGTGGACTTCTACCTTCCGCCGCCCGGGGCGGGCGGGGCCGCCCGCCCCGCCCCGCTGGTCCTCCTCTTCCACGGCGGCGCCTGGCGCGCCCCCTACGACCGCCGCCATGTCTCGCCCCTCGCCGCCTTCCTGGCGGGGCGTGGCCTGGCGGTGGCGTCCGTCGAGTACCGGCGCGGTGGGGCGGACCCCGCGCGGGCCGGGCGGTGGCCGGAGACGTTCGACGACATCGCGGCCGCCGTGGACACCGTGCCGGGCCTCGTCCGGGACCTCGGGCTCCCCGGTGCCGACCCGGACCGCGTGGTGCTCACCGGGCACTCCGCGGGCGGGCACGCCGTGCTGTGGGCGGCGGCCCGGCATCGGCTGCCGTCCGGCACTCCCTGGCATCTGCCCTCCCCCTCCCCGCTCCGCGGTGTCGTGGCCCTCGCCCCCATCGCGGACCTCGCCACCGCCCGTGCGCTGGACGTCTGCTCCGGCGCCGTCGACCAACTCCTCGGCGAAGGCAATGGCATTGGCATTGGCATTGGCGACGGTGACGTTGACGCCGACGTGGACGTCGACGGCGATGAGCTGACGGCCCGGCTGGGCCTCGCCGACCCCGCCGCGCTGCTGCCCACCGCGATCCCCACCACCATCGTGCAGGGCGGCACCGACATCGATGTGCCGCCGGCGGTCGCGGACGCCTTCGCGGAGGCCGCGTCCCGCGCCGGACAGCACGTACGGCTGATCAGGACCGACGGCGGCCACTTCCCGCCCATCGACCCCACGACGCCCGCCGCGCACACCGTCGCCGACGAGATCGCCCGCCTGGCGGGGACGGACGCGGCCGCGTAACGCCGAGCCGGGCCCTGCCACGTAGTACTTCAGACGGACGCCGGACAATCCGTACTGGTGGGGACGACGTGGGCCCGTCCGCTCTCTACGGTATGAGACGTGACCCAGACGATTCCGCGGACCGAAATCCGCATCGCCCGCAGCGCGTTGTCCGGCCTGCGGGAGGATTTGATCAACGACGCGTTCGCCCTCCGTCCACTGCCGCCGTTGAGCCCGGGGCATCCGCTGGTGCGCCGGGCCCCGGAGCGGGCCCGGCGATACGTGTGCCGGCTGCCGCATGCCGCGCTCACAGTCTGCGCGTTCTACGTCATGATGCAGTCGGTCATCCTGGTGCCCGACGACATGAGCCTGGTCCTTGCCCTGCTGAGCGGGGTGCCGCTGCTGCTGACGCTGTTCCGGCCGGTCGGCGCCTGGTGGCTGTCGTTCGGGGCGAGCGCCGTGACGGGGCTGGGGCTCCTGGGTCTGGATCAGACGGTGGGCTGGCCGTGGCCCATTCCGCTGGCCATCTCGCACGTCCTGGTGATGGTGGTGACGGCGGCCCGGACGCGTCCCCGGGCGGCCGCCGAGATATGGCTGCTCACGGCCCTTCTCGCGGCTGTCGCCGCGTACGTCGACACCGACAGCCGGTACACCTCGGACTCCCTCCAGATGCTGGCGGACAGCCAGCTCACCTCGGACTCCTTCCAGGTGCTGTTCGTCTCCGGGCTGGTGCTCTGCGCCGTCGTCACCGCGCGCAATCTGCACGAGAGCAAGCGGCGGATCGCGGTGCAGGAGTCGGTGACCGTCGAGGAGCGTTCCCGCCGCACCACGCTGGAGGAGCGCGCGACCATCGCGCGGGAGCTGCACGATGTCGTCGCGCACCACATGTCCGTCATCGCCATCCAGGCGGAGGCGGCCCCGTACCGGGTGGAGAACCCGCCCGAGGAGCTGACCAGGAGCTTCGCGACCATCCGGGAGAACGCGGTGATCGCCCTCACCGAGCTGCGCCGGGTCCTCGGGGTGGTGCGGGCCGATGACATCGATATGGACGCCGACCCCGAGGCGCCCCAGCCCACGCTGGCCGCGCTCGACGGCCTCTTCGCGGGGGTACGGGCGGCGGGCCTGGCGGTCGAGCACATCACGACCGGTGCGGTGCGCACGCTGCCGCAGGGCGTGGAGCTGTCCGCGTACCGCATCGTGCAGGAGGCGCTGAGCAACGCGCTGCGCCACGCCCCGGGTTCCACCGCGCGCGTCGAGGTGTCGTACGTACTCGGCGGTCTCGGGCTGCGCATCGTCAACGGGCCGGCCACCAAGGCCGTGCCGCCGTCGCCCGGCATGGGGCACGGGCTGCTCGGGATGCGGGAGCGGGTCACGATGCTGGACGGGGAGATACGGGCCGGGGCGCGGGAGGAGGACGGCGGTTATGAGGTCACCGTCTTCATCCCGGCCCCCGATACGGCTACGGAGCGGGAAGCATGACGCCCGTCCGCGTGCTGATCGCCGACGACCAGGTGATGGTCCGCGAGGGCTTTTCGGTGCTGCTGAACGCCCAGCCCGATATCGAGGTCGTCGGCGAGGCGGTCGACGGGCGCCAGGCCATCGCCCAGGTGGCGGCCCTGCGCCCCGATGTCGTCCTGATGGACATCCGGATGCCGGAGGTCAACGGCCTCGAGGCCACCCGTGAGATCGTCGCGGCGGACGCGGACGCCAAGGTGCTCGTCCTGACCACCTTCGACCTGGACGAGTACGTCTACCAGGCGCTGCGCGCCGGAGCGAGCGGCTTCCTGCTCAAGGACGCCTCCGCCCGGCAGCTCGGCGACGCGGTCCGCGTCGTCGCGGCGGGCGAGGCACTGCTCGCGCCGACCGTCACCAAGCGTCTGATCAGCACGTTCTCGCGGATCGGCGAGACCGTCGGGTTCAGCGGTCCGCGTCCCTCCCCGCAGGGGCGGCTGGCCGAGCTGACCGAGCGGGAGAACGAGGTGCTGGTGCTGGTCGCCCAGGGCTGCTCCAACGCGGAGATCGCCGAGCGGCTGATCGTCGCCGAGTCGACGGTGAAGACGCATGTCAGCCGGATCCTGGTGAAGCTGGGGCTGCGCGACCGCACCCAGGCGGCGGTGTTCGCCTACGAGGTCCGCCTGGTGACGCCCGGAGGCTGACCGGCCCGGTGAGGCCGTGAGGCCCGGTGGGTCCTGAGGCCCAGTGAGCCCCCGAGACTGCCCCCGGAGACATCTGGCGTCCCCTGGAGGCCCCTGGAGGCACCTGGCGACCCCTGGAGGCCGGGCGGGCCCGGCGGTACCGTCCGGGGATGAGCAGCAGTGCGGAAGCCCCCGCCTTCGACCCCTGGCGGCCGTCGTTCGTCGCGGACCCGTATCCGGCCTACGCCGAACTGCGCGAGCGCGGCCGCGCGCACTGGTTCGAGCCCTCCCGCCAGTGGCTGATCCCGCGTCACGCGGATGTCAGCGCCCTGCTGCGGGACCGCAGGCTCGGCCGCACCTATCTCCACCGCTTCAGCCATGAGGAGTTCGGCCGCACCGCGCCGCCGCCCGAGCACGAGCCGTTCCACACCCTCAACGACCACGGCATGCTCGACCTGGAACCGCCGGACCACACCCGGCTGCGCCGGCTCGTCTCCAAGGCGTTCACCCCGCGGACGGTCGAGGCGCTGGTGCCGACGATCCAGCGGCTCGCGGAGGAGCTCGTCGACTCGCTCGTCACCGCAGGCGGCGGCGATCTCATCGCGGCGGTAGCCGAACCGCTGCCGGTCGCCGTCATCGCCGAGATGCTGGGCATTCCGCCCGCCGACCGCCCCGCCCTGCGGCCCTGGTCGGCGGATATCTGCGGGATGTACGAGCTGAGCCCGGGCGAGGACACGGCGCGCCGGGCCGTGCGCGCGTCCGTCGAATTCTCCGCGTATCTGCGCGAGTTGATCGCGGCGCGCCGCAAGGCCCCGGGGGACGATCTGATCAGCGGGCTCATCGCCGCGTATGACGAGGGCGACCGGCTCACCGAGCAGGAGATGATCTCCACCTGTGTGCTGCTGCTCAACGCGGGCCACGAGGCCACGGTCAACACCACCGGGAACGGCTGGTGGGCGCTCTTCCGCCACCCCGAGCAGCTCGCCCTGCTCCGCGCCGACCCCGACGCGCTGCTGCCCACGGCCGTGGACGAGCTGCTGCGCTACGACACCCCGCTCCAGCTCTTCGAGCGGTGGGTGCTGGAGGACATCGAGGTCGGCGGCACGGTCATCCCGCGCGGCAGCGAGGTGGCGCTGCTGTTCGGCTCGGCCAACCGCGACCCGGACCGCTTCGACCGGCCCGACACCCTCGATCTCTCCCGCGCCGACAACCCCCACATCAGCTTCGGCGCCGGGATCCACTATTGCCTGGGCGCCCCGCTGGCCCGTCTGGAGCTGATCGCCTCCTTCGGCGCGCTGCTCCGCAAGGCGCCCGGGCTGCGGCTGGTCAAGGAGCCCGAGCGGCGGGCGAACTTCGTCATCCGCGGTCTGCGGGAGCTCCAGGTCGAGCTCTGAGCACGGAGCCCTGAGCACGCGGGACAAACGAGCCCCCTGTTGTCCACAGCCTGTGGACAACAGGGGGCGGTTGCCGGGGTGTGGTGGGCCGACGGGGGTCAGCCGCCGATGTCACGACGGCGCATACCCACCAGTCCTCCGGCGGCGAGAACGACCGAGAGAAGCAGCAGCCACAGGAACGGTGCGGCCGTCACCTCGTCGCCCGGCAGCTTCGGCAGATGGCTGAAGGGCGAGGTGTTCATGACGGAATCGGACAGCTCCAGCGCCGGGCCCATCCAGCCCAGGGCGACCACCCAGCCGACGAAGGCCCAGGCCGCGGCCGAGTACTTCGGCACCACGCCCACGAGGAAGAGCGTCACGCTGGTGAGCACCCACACCGCCGGGAGCTGGGCGAGGGCGGCACCGAGGCAGCGGGGGAGCTGGTCGGCCAGATCGCCCGCCGCGATGCCGTAGCCCAGCCCCAGCGCCAGACCGCCGATGGCGAGGATGACCACCGGGCCGAGGTACGCGATGACCAGATGGCTCCCGGCCCAGCGCAGCCGGCCGACGGCGTTGGCCAGCAGGGGCTCCGCGCGCTGGTCGGTCTCCTCGCCGCGCAGCCGCAGCACGGAGGTGGCGGTGTAGACGGTGAGGATGGTGCCGAGGACGCCGACCATGGCGGCCAGGAACGCGTCGTTGAGCCCCTGGGCGCCACCCATCCGCTGGATGATGTCGCGGGTCTTGTCGCTGTCGCCGAGGAAGTCGTTCGCACCGTCGGAGATGGATCCGAAGATGGCGCCCGCGAAGACGAAACCCGCGGCCCAGCCGAGCAGGGCACCGCGCTGGAGCCGCCAGCCCAGGCCGTAGACCCCGCTCAGCAGCGGGCCGGCGGCCGGTGGGCCGGGACGGCTGGCGTAGAAGCTGGCGCCCACGTCGCGCCGCCCGGCGAGGGAGTACGCGAGGGCGATCGAGGCCGCGGCGAGCACGGCGATCAGCAGCAGCGGCCACCAGCGCTCGTTCGCGTACGGCCGGGCGTACTCGGCCCAGCCCAGCGGCGAGAGCCAGACCAGGACATGGCCGGAGCCCTTGCTGCCGTCCTCGGCGGCGTCACCCGCCATGCGCAGCACGAAGGCGACGCCGACCGCGGCGGAGCTCAGGCCCCGGGCCAGCCGTGCGTTCTCCGTGAGCTGGGCGGCGACGGCGGCCAGACCGCCGAAGGCCATACCGGACAGCCCGACGGCGAGGCCGAGGGCCAGTGCGCCGGTGCCGCCCTGGCCCGCGAGGCTCCCCGCGATGAGCAGGGTCACCGCGCCGTTGGCGATGGCCACGGCGAGCAGGGCCGAGGTGAGCCCCGCGCGGCGGCCGACCATGCCGGCGGAGAGCGCCTCCTGACGGCCGGTCTCCTCCTCCTCACGGGTGTGCCGGATCACGATGAGCAGGCTCATGATCGCGGCGAACACCGTGAGGAAGGCACCCACGCGCCAGACGGTGAGCGCGCCCAGCGAGTCGTCGAAGGCGGCGCCGAACAGGGCCCGGGTCGAGCCGTTCCCATTCATGTCGTGGACGAGGTTGGCGCGGCGGGCGGGGGTGTCGTACGCGCTCTTCAGACGGCCGACGGTGCTGCTGGCCGTGAGCCCCAGGCACAGCACCCACACCGGCATCATGATCCGGTCGCGGCGCAGGGCGAGCCGCAGCAGCGTGCCCGTGCCCGCCAGATCGTGGGCCGATCCGCGGGCGCGGGGGGAGACCCGGGCGTCGGCTACGGCGGTCATCGGGCGATCGCCTCGGCTTCCGTGCGCGTGATGTCGTCCTGGTAGTGGCGCAGGAAGAGCTCTTCCAGGGTGGGCGGGGTGGAGATGAGGCTGCGCACCCCGACCTGGGTGAGCTGCCGCAGCACGGCGTCCATCTTGTCGGAGTCGACCTGGAGCTTGACCTGGCGGCCCTGGATGTCCACGTTGTGCACACCGGGGAGGCCGGACAGGCCGTTCGGCTCGCCGGCGAGCTCGGCGGTCACCGACGTACGGGTCAGATGGCGCAGCTCGGCGAGGGTACCGGACTCCACTCGCCGGCCCTTGCGGATGATGCTCACCTTCCGGCAGAGCGCCTCGACCTCGCTGAGGATGTGGCTGGAGAGCAGCACCGTACGACCGCGGTCGCGCTCCTCGGCGACGCACTCGCGGAAGACCTCCTCCATGAGCGGGTCGAGCCCGGAGGTCGGCTCGTCGAGGATCAGCAGCTCCACTTCGGATGCGAACGCGGCGACCAGGGCGACCTTCTGGCGGTTGCCCTTGGAGTACGTACGGCCCTTCTTGGTGGGATCGAGCTCGAACCGCTCCAGGAGCTCGGCGCGGCGTGCGGTGTCCAGACCGCCGCGCAGCCGCCCGTACAGGTCGATGACCTCTCCACCGCTCAGGTTGCGCCACAGGGTGACGTCTCCGGGGACGTACGCGATGTGGCGGTGGAGGTCGACCGCGTCGTGCCAGGGGTCCTTGCCGAGCATCTGCACCGCGCCGGAGTCGGCGCGGAGCAGCCCGAGGAGGACCCGGATGGTGGTGGACTTCCCGGCGCCATTGGGCCCGAGGAAGCCATGGACCTCACCTGCCTCGACTTCGAGGTCGAGGCCGTCCAACGCGTGGGTCCGGCCGAAGGACTTGTGGAGGCCGGACACGGAGATAGCCGTTTTCATGATTTCGAAGCTACGCTAGTTTCACAAATTTGTGAAGTTAAGGAACTGTATAAACTTATGATGATGTGACGAAGAGAGGAGATGATGAAGCGGTGAGGGAGATGATCGAACCGGAGGGCGCGCCCGATGAAGCGCGCGGTGAAACGGCGCGTGACGAGGCGGCGGTGTCCAGGTTCGTCGAGAGGTTCGCGGCCGATCTGGCCGAGGCCGGGATGCAGCGCATGGCGGCCCGGGTCTTCGCGGCGCTTCTCGTCTCCGACTCCGGGGCCCTCACCTCGGCGGAGCTGGCCGAGCGGCTGCGGATCAGCCCGGCCGCGGTCTCGGGCGCGATCCGCTATCTGTCCCAGGTGGACATGGTGGTGCGGGAGCGCGAGCCGGGCTCCCGCCGCGATCGCTACCGGCTCTACAACGAGGTCTGGTACGAGACGCTGACCCGCCGCGACCAGATGGTCGCCCGCTGGGAGAGCACCATGCGCGACGGCGCCAAGGTGCTCGGCCCCGGCACCCCGGCGGGACTGCGGATCACCGAGACCGCCGACTTCTTCGAGTTCGTGCAGCGGGAGCTGCCCAAGATGCTGCAGCGCTGGCGCGACCAGCAGGCCGAGCGCCGCGCCGCCGAGGCCCGCGAGGCCGAAGCGGGCTGACGGCCGGCCGGGCCCGCCCGCGCCGCCCGGCCCCACCGGGCCCCGCGGCGGCGCGAGTGGCGCTCAAGGGCGGTGGGGGAGCATCAGGCTCCAGGCCTCGGCCAGGACCGTCCAGGTGCGGCTGCGGACCGGGCCGCGGATCAGCGCGTCCGCGTGGTAGCGGAAGTCCGGGCCGGAGACGGTGACGGCCCGGGCCCGGGCGCGCAGCGGGCCGCCCGCCGCGTGGGGGTGGACCACGATCTCGGCCAGCCCGCCGCCCGGCTCGGCCGTCGACACCGAGACCCGCTCCACCGGCCGGTCCAGGTCGGTCAGCAGCACCCCGTCCGCCTCGATCCGCAGCCGCTGCGGCGGCGGATGCGCCGGGCGCCGGGCGCCGCCCGCCAGTCCGATGACGGGGAGCGAGAGCAGCGTCAGCGCCGTGCGGGCGGTGCGGGCCGCCGGGCTCCACCACGGCCGGTGGCCATCGCCCTCCCGGCCATCGCCCTCCTGGCCATCGCCCTCCCGGTCGGGGCGCTCCCGGTCGGGGCCGGGCGGGCTTGTGCCGTCCCGGCCGTCCTCGCCGTCCTCGGCCCGGAGGCGGTCGTGGACGCAAGGGTCGCAGCCGCAGTCCCGGCCCCTCGCCCCCTCGCCGTACGGCCCCGGGGCGTGCCCGTCCGCTCCGGCCGCCCCGTCCGGCCCGGCCGCCGCGCCGTGGCCGTCGCCCGGCACACGGTCGTGCGCACCGTGAGGAGCGAGCCCGGAGGGGATCCGCAGACCGCCGAGGACCACCCCGCCGCTCTCGTCCACCAGCAGGTCACGCGGGCGCGCGGTCCCGTCGAGGACCGTACGGGCCGCGGCGACCGCGTCCGTCGGCACCCCGAGCGAATGGGCCAGGGCGACCGTGGCGGAGCCGCCGACCGGGACCACCGACAGCGTGGCGTCCGCCAGCTCCCGCCGCCGGTGCAGCAGCTCCACCATCCGCAGCAGGGCGCGGTCGTCGCCCACCAGCACCGGCCGGCGGGCGCCCCGGCGGGCCAGCGCCCGCTCGACCTCCTCCGGGCCGTCCGGCAGGCAGATTTTCGTCTGCGCGCCCGCACACAGCACATCCTTCGCGATCCGCACCGACTCCCCGTCCGTTCGGCGGGCGTTGGGGTCGATGACCATGAGCAGCGGGCGCCCCCGGGCGGTGTCCGGCGCAGGGGGCCGGGGATCTGGAGCCGACACCTCGGTCCTTCCTCAGGTAATCTCTCGGTGCAAGAGCCCCTGTCGCTGTTGCGCCAGGGGCTTCGTCTATCCGGGGCACCGGTTCGACGGCTCTTGTGGTGGCGCGCGTCACCATGCACGTTGGACATGCCCCGCCCGGAAGGGGTGTACGCCTGTGCCCGCACTTGTGCTGCTCGGTGCTCAGTGGGGTGACGAGGGCAAGGGAAAGGCCACCGATCTGCTCGGTGGCTCCGTGGACTACGTAGTGCGCTACCAGGGCGGTAACAACGCGGGCCACACGGTGGTGGTCGGCGACCAGAAGTACGCGCTGCACCTCCTCCCGTCCGGAATCCTCTCGCCCGGGTGTACCCCGGTCATCGGCAACGGTGTCGTCGTGGACCCGGCGGTCCTGCTCTCCGAGCTGAGCGGACTCGCCGACCGCGGCGTCGACACGTCCAAGCTGCTGATCAGCGGTAACGCCCATCTGATCACGCCGTATCACACGACCCTCGACAAGGTGTCGGAACGATTCCTCGGCAAGCGGAAGATCGGCACCACCGGCCGCGGCATCGGCCCGGCCTACGCGGACAAGATCAACCGCGTGGGCATCCGGGTCCAGGACCTCTTCGACGAGTCGATCCTGCGGCAGAAGGTGGAGGCGGCCCTGGACTACAAGAACCAGGTGCTGGCCAAGCTCTACAACCGCCGCGCCATCGCGGTGGACCAGGTCGTCGAGGAGCTGCTGGGCTACGCGGACCGGCTCGGCGGCTATGTCGCCGACACCACCCTGCTCCTCAACAACGCCATCGACGAGGGCCGGGTCGTGCTCTTCGAGGGCGGGCAGGGCACCCTGCTCGACGTCGACCACGGCACGTACCCCTTCGTCACCTCCTCCAACCCGACCGCGGGCGGCGCCTGCACCGGCACCGGCGTGGGCCCGACCAAGATCAGCCGCGTGATCGGCATCCTGAAGGCGTACACCACCCGCGTCGGCGCGGGCCCGTTCCCCACCGAGCTCCTCGACGAGGACGGCGAGAAGCTGCGCACGATCGGCGGCGAGCGCGGTGTGACCACCGGGCGCGACCGGCGCTGCGGCTGGTTCGACGCGGTCATCGCGCGCTACGCGACCCGGGTCAACGGCCTGACCGACTTCTTCCTCACCAAGCTGGACGTGCTCACCGGCTGGGAGCGGATCCCGGTGTGCGTGGCCTACGAGATCGACGGCAAGCGCGTCGAGGAGCTGCCGTACAGCCAGACCGACTTCCACCACGCCAAGCCGATCTACGAGACGCTGCCGGGTTGGTCGGAGGACATCACCCAGGCCAAGACCTTCGACGAGCTGCCGAAGAACGCGCAGAAGTACGTCCAGGCGCTGGAGGAGATGTCGGGCGCCCCGATCTCGGCGATCGGCGTCGGGCCGGGACGTGACGAGACCATCCAGATCAACTCGTTCCTCTGACCCCTCGGTGGGAGCGCCGCTCCCGGGAGCCCGGCCCCCGGGAGTCCGGCTCTCGGGAGCGCCCCGCGCGCCGGCGTCACTACGCCGCGGGCGGGCCGAACACCCCGGCGGGCTGCTGCGGCTGACCGACGGGCCGCGCGGCCCGCTGCTCCTGCATCTTGGTGATCCGCCGCACCACGGCGATGGCCAGCACCGCGGCCAGGACGCCGATGGAGTCGTCGATGATGCTGATGATGACGCTGGGCCGCTGTTCCCGGGAGTTGTCGCCGATGACCTCGCTGATCCCGTTCACCGGGAACATCAGGAACATGATCACGAAGAGCGTCCACCACCAGTGCAGCACCGCACGGCCACGGCGTCCGGGCCCCGGCGGAGTGCTGGAGGTCCAGACGTCGTTGGCGATCTGCTTGGGCAGCCACAGCTGGGCGATCGGGATGAACCAGGCGCCCACCGCGTAGCCGCTGCCGAACCGCTGCCGCCCGGGGTTCAGCACCGTGGAGTTGATGTAGGCGGTCCGGAACCAGACCAGCCACAGCACGACGAGCACGAGCGCGGCGACACCGGTGCCGCTGTCCATCGCCTCGACGTCGCTCCGCTTGCTGTAGAGCAGGTCGTCGGAGACCGTGCCGGAGTCGACGGCGAAGTAGGTGTCGAGCAGCGAGATGTTCAGCGACATGTCGAGGAGCGTCAGCACCAGCCAGATGCCGAACATGCTCATCAAGGCGGTGGCCAGACCCCGGATCGGCCTCAGCCGCGTGCCCGGGGCGGGGTAGCCCATCGGCGTCTGATAGCCGCCCTGCCAGGGCTGGGTGGCGGGCTGGGACATCTGGTACGGGGAACCACCGGCCGCGTGGGCGTGGGGGGTCGCGTACGCCGACGGCGTCGGCGAGCCGTACGCGGAGGGGCCGGGCGGGGTGTGCGCGGCGGCCTGGGGGTGGCCGTACGCGGACGGGCCCTGCTGCGGCGCCATGGCGTTCGGCTGCGCGTTCTCCGCCTCCACCTCCAGCAGCTGGAGGGCGTCCCGCCCCAGCCGGGCGAGCAGTCCGCCCGGCAGCCAGGGCTCGCCGTCATCGGCCACCGGCTGGGTGGCGGCGACCAGTTCGTCCACCGAGGGCCGCTTGGCCGGGTCCTTGTCCAGGCACGCGGTGACCAGCCCGCGTGCCCCGTCCGGGAGCCCCACCAGATCGGGCTCCTCCTGGGCTATTCGGTACATCAGGGCGTGGATGCCGCTGTCCAGGTTGCCGAAGGGCTGACGTCCGGTGGCGGCGAAGGCGAGCACCGAGCCCAGGCAGAAGACATCGCTCGCGGCGGTGACCGGCTCGCCCCGCACCTGCTCGGGCGACATGAACCCGGGCGAGCCGACGACCGCGCCGGTCATCGTCAGATTGCCGCCCGTGGTGGTGCCCACGGCGTCCAGGGCGCGCGCGATGCCGAAGTCGATGACGCGCGGACCGTCGATGGTGACGAGGATGTTGGACGGCTTGAGGTCGCGGTGGACCAGCCCGGCGCCGTGGATGTCGCGCAGCGCGAGGGCCAGGCCGTTCGCCAGGATCCGCAACGAGCGCTCGGGCAGCGCCCCGAAGTCCTCGGCGACGACGCTGTGCAGGGACGGACCGCCGATGTAGCCGGTGGCCACCCACGGCACCTCGGCGTCGGTGTCGGCGTCGAGGACGGGCGCGGTCCACTGCCCGCCGACTCGTCTCGCCGCCTCCACCTCCCGCTTGAAGCGGCCGCGGAAGTCGGCCTGGCGTGCGAGTTCGGCCTGTACGAGCTTCACCGCGACGGTGCGGCCGCGGGCGGAGCGGGCGAGGTAGACCCGGCCCATTCCGCCCTCGCCCAGCTTGCCGAGCAGCCGGTACTCGCCGATCCACCGCGGGTCCTGGGCCCCGAGGTTCTCCATCGCGGTGTGGCTCCTGTCCCTGTGCCGATAGTCCCTCTGCCGATCGGCCGATCAGTCGAGGCGGGTGAACGTCTGTGTCATCGTCTCATCGCTGTAATCGTCCGGGTCGTCATATTCGACACGCAGCTTGTCATGTCCGGAAGTTGTGAACGTGAGTGACGTGCCGGGTCCGCAGAGATTCTTAGGGGTGCCCCCGGTGAACTTCGAGGGGCTGAGGACGAGTCCCTTCTCCACCGAGGCCAGGACCCGGTCACCCTCGCAGTGGTACTTCGTGCTGTCCGCGACGTCCTGGGCCACCACGGAGCCGATCGCGCCCTGCTTGATGGTGATCTTCAACGTGGCGTCGGGCTTCCCGAACGCGTCCTTGGCCAGCCATGTGCCCACGTACCCGGAGGGGATGGGCTTGCCGCCGCTCTTGGCGGGGCGCAGCGTCGCCTCGGAGGAGCCGTCCGTGGTACTCCAGGCGAGGGTGCCGTCGTTGCCGATCCGCAGCGTCTGCTCGCCGACCGCGCTGCAACTGTCCTCGGGGATGCTGGTGTCCATCTCCTCGTCCTCGATGAGGAGCAGGCTGTCCGCCGACTTGAGCTTGGCGGAGTCCTGGCAGAACGAGTCCGAGTCGGAGGTCAGGGTCTCGGCGACGACCGAGCCGATCGGTCCCTGCGAGAGCACGACCCGGCGGATCTTGCCGGTCGACTCACCGCTCTCCTTGATCTCGCCCTCCCAGGCGCCCAGGTACTCGGTGGGCACGTCGCCCGCCGTCCCCAGCTTGGTCGCGGACGGACCGGGGCCGTCCGAACCCCCGGAGGGCTCCTTGGAGTTGCCGCCGCCGGAGCCACCGGAGCCGCCCGGGTCCGCGGGCGGGGTGTGGGTCATCTTGTCGTAGTCGGTCGTGGCCCGGTCGCCCTTGTCGTCGTTCCCCTTGACGATGACCAGCGCGGCGACTCCGGCTATGAGGGCGGTGGCGACGGCGGCGGAGACGACGATGAGCGTCTTACGGCGCCGCCGGTTCGGCTTCGGGGACGTCTGCGACGCGCCGCCCCCGGGCCCGCCCGGCGCACCGGTTCCGCCCGGCCCGCCTGGTCCACTTGGTCCGCCTGGTCCGCCGAACCCGGCGGAAGGCGACCCGGCGGCCGCCCCGAACGAGGTGACCGCGGGCGGCCCAAAGCCATGCGCGGGCGTCGGCGGCTCACCCTCCGCGTCCGCCTGCGGAGCCTGCGGCGCCTGCGGCGGCGTGGCGTGCGACGGGTAGCCGTACGCCCCGGGGGCGTAGGGCCCGCCGGAACCGGCCGAGTGGGGAGCGGCACCGCCCGGGCCCGCCTGCGGCGGTGTGGCGCTTCCGGGCGCGCCGTGGCCGGGCGCGCCCGCGTGCGGCGT
>NZ_JACVYG010000063.1:0-57078 GCF_014712245.1 Streptomyces sp. 5-10 | reverse complement strand
AGTCGGCGGTGGCGTTCGGTGCGCTGCTGAGTGAGGGGATCGGGGACACGATCCGGGTGTCGTTGTCGGCGCCGCCGGCGGAGGAGGTCAAGGTCGGGATCCAGATCCTGGAGTCGCTGAATCTGCGGCAGCGGCGGCTGGAGATCGTCTCGTGTCCGTCGTGCGGTCGGGCGCAGGTGGATGTGTACAAGCTCGCGGACCAGGTCACGGCCGGTCTGGAGGGCATGGAGGTTCCGCTGCGGGTGGCGGTCATGGGGTGTGTCGTCAACGGCCCCGGCGAGGCGCGCGAGGCGGACCTGGGCGTCGCCTCCGGCAATGGCAAGGGGCAGATCTTCGTCAAGGGCGAGGTCATCAAGACCGTGCCGGAGTCGAAGATCGTGGAGACCCTGATCGACGAGGCCATGAACATCGCGCGGCGCATGGAGGACGAGGGGGTCCCGCCGGGTACCCCGGACGTCACCGTGAGCTGATACACCGAGGAGGGGAACCTACCGTGCCGTTGCTGGAGAACATCAGGGGCCCGCACGACCTCAAGGCGCTGACCGCTGACGAACTGGCCGCGCTCGCCCAGGAGATCAGAGAGTTCCTGATCGACGCGGTGGCCAGGACCGGGGGCCACCTCGGACCGAACCTCGGCGTGGTCGAGCTGTCCATAGCCCTGCACCGCGTCTTCGACTCACCCGCCGATCGCATCCTGTGGGACACCGGCCACCAGTCCTACGTCCACAAACTGCTCACCGGCCGCCAGGACTTCTCCAAGCTCCGCCACAAGGGCGGGCTGTCCGGCTATCCGTCACGCGCCGAATCCGAGCACGACATCATCGAGAACAGCCACGCCTCCACCGTGCTGGGCTGGGCCGACGGCCTCGCCAAGGCCAATGCGGTGCACGGCCGCACCGACCATGTCGTGGCCGTCATCGGGGACGGGGCGCTGACCGGCGGAATGGCCTGGGAGGCGCTCAACAACATCGCCGCCGCCCGGGACCGTCCGCTGGTCATCGTCGTCAACGACAACGAGCGCTCCTACTCGCCGACCATCGGCGGGCTCGCCAACCACCTCGCCACCCTGCGCACCACCGACGGCTACGAGCGCTTCCTGGCCTGGGGCAAGGAGGTGCTGCAGCGCACCCCCGTGGTCGGCCAGCCGCTGTACGGGTCGCTGCACGGCGCCAAGAAGGGGTTCAAGGACGCCTTCGCGCCGCAGGGCATGTTCGAGGACCTGGGGCTGAAGTACGTCGGCCCCATCGACGGCCATGACACCGAGGCGGTCGAGTCGGCCCTGCGCCGCGCCAAGCGGTTCCACGGCCCGGTCCTCGTCCACTGCCTCACCGAGAAGGGGCGCGGCTACCGGCCGGCGCTGGAGGACGAGGCGGATCGTTTCCACACCGTGGCCGCGATGGACCCGCTCACCTGCGCGCCCCTGACCCCCTCCGGCGGCCGCTCCTGGACCTCGGTGTTCGGCGAGGAGATGGTGCGGATCGGCGCCGAGCGGCCCGATGTGGTCGCCCTCACCGCCGCGATGCTGCACCCCGTGGGCCTCGCCGGCTTCGCCGAGGCGTACCCCGAGCGGGTGTGGGACGTGGGCATCGCCGAGCAGCACGCGGCGGTCTCGGCGGCCGGGCTCGCCACCGGCGGACTCCATCCGGTCCTCGCCGTCTACGCCACGTTCCTCAACCGCGCCTTCGACCAGCTGCTCATGGATGTCGCCCTGCACAAGTGCGGGGTGACCTTCGTCCTGGACCGGGCCGGTGTCACCGGCACCGACGGGCCGAGCCACAACGGCATGTGGGACATGTCCGTGCTCCAGGTGGTGCCGGGGCTGCGGATCGCCGCCCCGCGCGACGCCGACCAGCTCCGTGCCCAGCTGCGCGAGGCGATCGACGTGGACGACGCGCCGACCGTCATCCGCTTCCCCAAGGAGTCGGTGGGGGAGCCGATTCCGGCGATCGACCGGGTGGGCGGGATGGACGTCCTGCGCCGGGGCGAGGACGTCCTCATCGTGGCCGCCGGGGTCATGGCCCCCGTCGCGCTGCGCGCCGCCGAGCTGCTGGCCGGGCGCGACATCGGCTGCACGGT
This sequence comes from Streptomyces sp. 5-10, assembly GCF_014712245.1. NCBI lineage: Bacteria > Bacillati > Actinomycetota > Actinomycetes > Kitasatosporales > Streptomycetaceae > Streptomyces > Streptomyces sp. 5-10. The sequence continues at coordinate 55,002 of NZ_JACVYG010000063.1, read as the reverse complement.
GGTGGATCCGCGCTGGGTGAAGCCCGTCGACCCCGAGCTGCCCGGGCTCGCGGCGCGCCACCGGCTGGTGGCGGTCGTGGAGGACAATGTGCGCACCGGCGGGGTGGGCGCGGCGGTCGCCCAGACGCTGCGGGACGCCGAAGTCGACCTGCCGGTGCGGACGTTCGGCATCCCCGAGGCGTTCCTGGCGCATGCCAAGCGCGGGGAGGTGCTCGCCGACATCGGGCTCACCCCCGCCGAGATCGCGGGCCGGATCGGGGCGGCCCTGACCCGTATCGAGGCGGCCCACCCGGAGCGGGCGGGCGCCGCCGCCGAGGCCCGTACCGCCGCCCGGGCCGGTACGGCCGCCGGGGCCCGTACCGCCGCCGCCAAGGAGAGCCAGGCATGACAGCAGCCGAGCAGCAGCAGCGGCGTTCGGGCTTCGACCTCGGGAAGCTGCTGGCCGAGCGCGCGTCGGAGCGGTACGACCTGCACACCCGGCACCTCAACCACCAGCTGCCCCGGATGCTGCGCACCATCGGCTTCGACAAGGTCTACGAACGGGCCGAGGGCGCGTACTTCTGGGACGACGAGGGCCAGGACTACCTCGACATGCTCGCCGGTTTCGGGGTGATGGGCCTGGGCCGCCACCACCCCGTGGTCCGCAAGGCGCTGCACGACGTCCTGGACGCCGACCTGGCCGATCTGACCCGCTTCGACTGCCAGCCGCTGCCCGGTCTGCTGGCCGAGCGGCTGCTGACCCACGCCCCGCACCTGGACCGGGTCTTCTTCGGCAACAGCGGCACCGAAGCCGTCGAGACGGCCCTGAAGTTCGCCCGCTACGCCACCCGCAAGCCGCGCGTCCTGTACTGCGCCCACGCCTTCCACGGGCTGACCACCGGCTCGCTGTCGGTCAACGGCGAGGACGGCTTCCGCAAGGGGTTCGACCCGCTGCTGCCCGACACCCCGATCGAGCTGGGCGACCTCGACGCGCTGGAGCGGGAGCTGGCGCGCGGGGACGTGGCGGGGTTCGTGGTGGAGCCCATCCAGGGCAAGGGGGTGCACGAGGCCCCGCCCGGCTTCCTGCGCGCCGCGCAGGAGCTGCTCCACCGCCACAAGGCCCTGCTCATCGCGGACGAGGTGCAGACCGGCCTCGGCCGCACCGGGGACTTCTTCGCCTACAGCCACGAGGACGGCGTCGAACCGGATCTGGTGTGCGTGGCCAAGGCCCTCTCCGGGGGCTATGTGCCGGTCGGCGCGACCCTGGGCAAGGACTGGATCTTCAAAAAGGTCTACTCGTCGATGGACCGGGTGCTGGTCCACTCCGCCAGCTTCGGCTCCAACGCCCAGGCCATGGCGGCCGGGCTCGCCGTCCTCGCCGTCATGGAGGACGAGGAGGTCGTGGCCAACGCCCGCCGCACCGGCGAGCTGCTGCGCGACCGCCTCGCCGCGCTGGTGGACCGCTACGAGCTGCTGCACGACGTCCGCGGCCGGGGGCTGATGATCGGCATCGAGTTCGGCAGACCCAGCTCACTGGGGCTGCGCGGCCGGTGGACGATGCTCCAGGCGGCGCGCAAGGGGCTGTTCGCGCAGATGGTCGTCGTCCCGCTGCTGCGGCGCCATCGCATCCTCACCCAGGTGTCCGGCGACCATCTGGAGGTCATTAAGCTGATCCCGCCGCTGATCATCGGCGAGCGGGAAGTGGACCGTTTCGTCGAGGCGTTCACAGCGGTCATGGACGACGCACACGACGGCGGCGGCCTGATCTGGGACTTCGGCCGGACGCTCGTCAAACAGGCGGTGGCAGGCCGCTGACCGATGGGGGACCCCGCATGATCGACGCGACCGCCGTAGAGGCCGTGAACACGATGACGGCGCGGTGGGCGCGGGCGGTCGTGGCGGACGAGGGCACGGCCTTCGCCGCCACCGGGGTCTGGCCGCTGCTCGCCCTGCTCGCGGGCGGCGCCGACGGCCCGGCCCGTCAGGAGCTGGAGGGCGCGCTGGGCGTCGGCGCGGACGGGGCGACGGCGCTCGGCGGGCGGCTGCTCGGGGCGCTGGACGCCATGGACGGTGTCCACGCGGCCGCCGGGCTATGGACCCGCCAGGACCTGCCGATCCGGCCCGAGTGGGAGGCCGCGCTGCCCCCGGGCGTACGTGCCACGCTGACCGGGGACGCCGAGCGCGACCGCAAGGAGCTGGACGGCTGGGCGTCCCGGCGCACCCGGGGCGCGATCACCGAGATGCCGGTGCCGCTCACCCCCGACACCCGGCTGGTGCTGGCCGGAGCGCTCACGGTCGAGACGGCCTGGCTCCAGCCGTTCCAGCCGGGCTGGATGAGGCCGACGAGCGGCCCCTGGCGGGACCGATCGCTGGCCGGGCTCACCCGGTCCACGGACGACCTCGACGGGGCACTGCGGGTCGTCCCCGACACCCCGGCCGGTCCGCTCACCCTGTCCGGGGTCGCGGGCGGCAACGGGCTGGATGTGCATCTGGTCCTCGGCGCCGAGGACGCCCCGGGCGGCGAGGTGCTGGAGGCCGGGATCGGCGCGGTGGCCGGGCGGTACGAGGGATGGCCCGGCTCGGCGCTGCCGCCGGGCGAGGCCGGGCCCGGGGTCCGGGTGACGCAGGTCGCGAGCTGGGACCCCACACCCCGGGCGACGCTCACCACCCCGCAGTTCACCGTGGCGGCGCGGCACGATCTGCTGCGCCGGGCCGCGCTGTTCGGGCTGCGTACCACCCAGGACACCGCGCGCGGCCACTTTCCGGGGATCAGCCCCGCCGCGCTGGCGCTGTCCTCGGCGGAGCAGTCCATGACCGCCTCGTTCAGCGCCGAGGGCTTCCGGGCGGCGGCGGTGACCGCGTTCGCCATGGCGCCCGGTTCGGCGCCGCCGCAGCGGACGGCGAAGCTGATCAGCGTGCGGTACGAGCGGCCGTTCGGCTTCCTGGCCGTGCACCGCGCCACCGGTCTGGTGCTGACGGCGGGCTGGGTCACCGACCCGGAGCCCGGGGCCGACACCATGTGGTGAGCCCCGTTTTCCCTCCTCGCGATATGCGGCTCCGCCGCGTGGCAGGGGCTTCGCCCCTGGACCCCGGGGTCTGGGGCGCAGCCCCAGTTGAGGGAAGGGGCGGGGAGGGGAGCAGCCCGCCGCAGGCGGCAAGCTCCGTCGACACCCCCTAGCCCGTGAAGCGCGTCAGCCGGTGAGCAGCCGTTCCCGGAGCCGGTCGCGCTGCTCGGGGGCGAGGCCCAGCCCCTCGGTGAGATAGCGCTCGGTGCCGCCCCAGGTCTCCTCGATGGTCGTGAAGGCCGCCGCCAGATATTCGGCGCGCGCGTCGAACAGCGGCAGCAGCAGCGCCATGACCTCGGGCGACATGGGGTCGGAGCCGTCCCCCGGATCGCCCTTGCGCCAGATCTTGTAGCGCCGGTGGGCGGCCGCCGACTCGAGGTAGTCGGCCTCGATGGCCTCCTGGTCGACGCCGAGGGCCAGCAGGGTCACCGCGATGGACAGCCCGGCCCGGTCCTTGCCCGCCGAACAGTGCATCAGCACCGGTGAGCTGTCCTCGGCCATATCGCGGAGGATCCGGCCGTGCTCGACGAGCCGGGTGGTGATGATGGAGCGGTAGGAGCCGATCATGCGCTTCTCGGCCCGGCCCTCGGCGAGCAGCTCGCGCAGCGTCTTCAGATCGCCCTCGCGGACCATCCTCCAGAACCCGGCGCCGTCGGCCGGGTCGGACAGCGGCAGGTTGACGTTGCGGACCCCGCGGAGCGTGACGTCCGGGCCCTCCAGCTTGATGTCGGCGGCGTTGCGGAAGTCGAAGACGGTGTGCAGGCCGAGCGAGTCGAGGTAGGCCGTGTCCGCCTCGGTGGCATGGGCGAGATGGCCGCTGCGGAACAGCACTCCGGGCCGTACGCGGCGGCCGTCGGCAGCCGGCAGTCCACCGAGATCACGGAAATTGCGTACCCCCACCAGCTGGGTTTCGGCCTGGGGGACCTGCGGCGACTGCGACTGCTGCGTCACGGGCTCTCCTTCACCATCGGCCGCCGACGCGGCTCGTCGACGAGGCGGCTGAAGCTGACCATACGACATGGGTGCACCGGGCAATCGGTCTCGTGAGGGTGCGGGCATTGCCGCACCACCCGCCCTCCCCGATCATGTCGATACCTGTGGAGAATTGGGGAGTGCGATGATCGAAACCGGTGGAAGCGGTCGGCTCTGGGTGCTCTCGGGGCAGCACAGCAGCTATGCCCTGCACCTCACCGACCGTGATGAGCTGCTCCATCTCCACTGGGGGCCGCGGATCGCGGTCGAGGACGCCGAGGCCCTCGCCGCCGAGCCGGGGCCGCCGGACTGGCCGTTCGAATCACCGCTGGACGGGCGCGAGGAGTACCCGGTGGAGGGCGGCCCGCGCTTCGCACGCCCGGCCCTGTCCGTACACGCCGGGGGCGTACGCGGCACCGAGTGGCGCTTCGACGGCGGCACCGTCCTCGACCCCGGCACCGGTGAGGAGCTGCGGCTGCGCTTCCACGATCCGCTGCACCACCTCGGCATCACCCTCCACTACCGGATGCGGGACGACGGCGATGTCGTCGAGCGCTGGACCACCCTCGCCCACACCGGCACCGCGGGGCAGGAGCCGGTGGAGCTGCTGCGGGCCGACTCCGCCGCCTGGTCGCTCCCGGCGCGCGACCGCTGGCGGCTGTCCCATCTGCACGGCCGCTGGGCCGCCGAGAGCCGGCTCGCCCGCGCCGAGCTCACCCCCGGCGAGAAGGTGATCGGCAGCCGCCGGGGCCACACGAGCCATCACCATCTGCCCTGGATCGCGCTGGACGGCGGGGAGGCCACCGAGGAGAGCGGCGAGGTGCACAGCTGCGCGCTCGCCTGGTCCGGGGCCTGGCGGATCGCCGTCCAGCTGCTGGGCGACGGCGCCGTCCAGGCGGTCGGCGGGGTCGGCCACGACGACGCGGGCCAGCTGCTCCTCGCGCCCGGCGAGTCCTTCACCACGCCCGTCTTCGCCGGGCTGTGGACCGACGGCGGCTTCGGGGCCGCGAGCCGCGCCTGGCACGCCTGGCAGCTCGCGCATGTGATCCCCGGTGCCGACCGGTCCCGGCCGGTGCTCTACAACTCCTGGGAGGCCACCGAGTTCGAGGTGAGCGAGGAGCGGCAGCGCTCGCTCGCGCGGCTGGCCGCCGACATGGGCGTCGAGCTGTTCGTGGTGGACGACGGCTGGTTCGGGGCACGCACCAGCGACCGGGCCGGGCTCGGCGACTGGACGCCCAACCCGGACCGCTTTCCCCACGGGCTGAAGCCGCTGGCCGACGAGGTGCACGCGCTCGGGATGCAGTTCGGCGTCTGGGTCGAGCCGGAGATGGTCAACCCCGACAGCGACCTCTACCGCGCCCACCCCGACTGGGTGCAGCACCACCCCGGCCGGGCCCGCACCGAGTTCCGCAACCAGCTCGTGCTCAACCTCGCCCGCCCCGATGTGCGCGCCCATCTGTGGGAGCGGCTGGACACCCTGCTGAGCGGCGCGCCCATCGACTATGTGAAATGGGACTTCAACCGCTCCTTCACGGACCCCGGCTGGCCCGGCGACCCCTATCCGCGGCGGCTGTGGATCGACCACGTACGCGGGCTGTACGAGCTGCTGGAGCGGCTGCGCGCCGCCCACCCGGGCGTCGCCTTCGAGTCCTGCTCGGGCGGCGGCGGCCGGATCGACCTCGGCGTCCTGGGCCTGACCGACCAGGTGTGGACCTCGGACAACACCGATCCGCTGGACCGGCTGGCCATCCAGCACGGCTTCGGTCAGCTCCACCCGGCCCGGGTGATGGCCGCCTGGGTCACCGACAGCCCCAACGCCATGGGCAACGCCCGGGTCAGCTCGCTGCGCTTCCGCTTCGTCAGCGCGATGGCCGGGGTGCTGGGCGTGGGCGGCGATCTGACCCGCTGGAGCGAGGCCGAACTCGCCGAGGCCCGCGACTGGGTGGCGCTCTACAAGCGGGTGCGCCCGGTCGTCCAGCACGGTGAGCTGTACCGGCTGCGGCCGCCGGAGGGCGACGGGCTCAGCGCGGTGAGTTACGTCCGGGGCGCGGAGACCGTGGTGCTGGCCTGGCTCCAGGCGCAGCACCACGGCCGGGCACAGCCTCCGCTGCGGCTGCGCGGGCTCGACCCGGCGGCCACCTACCGGGACCTGGAGACCGGGGAGGTGCACCGGGGAGCGGTGCTCGCCCACCGGGGCCTGCGCACCGGGCTGAGCGGCGACCTGGACGCCGCCGTATTCCACCTTCGCCGAAACTGACCGGGTGGGATTGATCACCCCACGTCAAGCCCTGGTTACGGTGGCGTAAGTCACGCCATCGGGTGAATGATGTCCCGACGTGGCAGACGATAAGGAGAGATTCAGCAACGGTTCCATCGGGTCGTACGCAGCCGTCGGGGACAGCTTCACCGAGGGCGTCGGCGACCCCGGTCCTGACGGGGTGTTCGTCGGCTGGGCCGACCGGCTCGCCGTCCTGCTGTCCGACCAACGACCCCACGACGATTTCCGCTACGCCAATCTGGCCGTACGCGGTCGACTCCTTGACCAGATCGTGGCCGAGCAGGTGCCCCGCGCCATCGAACTCGGCCCCGATCTGGTCACCTTCTGCGCGGGTGGCAATGACATCCTGCGCCCCGGCAGCGATCCCGACGATGTGGCCGAGCGCTACGAGGCGGCCGTCGCCGACCTCGTGGCGCGGGTGGGGACGGTGCTGCTGTGCACCGGCTTCGACACCAGAGGGGTGCCGGTGCTGCGCCATCTGCGGGGCAAGATCGCGACGTACACGGCGCATGTGCGGGCGATCGCCGACCGCCACGGCTGCCCGGTGCTCGACCTGTGGTCGCTGCGCTCGGTGCAGGACCGCCGGGCCTGGGACGCCGACCGGCTGCATCTGTCGCCGGACGGGCACACCCGGGTCGCGCTGAGGGCCGGTCAGGTGCTCGGCCTGGAGGTCCCCGCCGACCCCGATCAGCCCTGGCCCCCGGAGGGGCAGCGCACCGCGGCCGAGGTGCGCCGGGACAACATCCACTGGGCGCGCGAATATCTGGTGCCCTGGATCGGCCGACGGCTGCGCGGAGAGTCGTCGGGCGACCATGTGGAGCCCAAGCGGCCGGATCTGCTGCCGCTGCGGCCCTGAGGGCCTGTGTCATATCCCCGGCCGGGCGTGCGGCGCCTGGCACGCACGCTGATCCGACCGGGGATATGACACAGGCCCTGAACGATCCGTGACCCGAAGCGGTCCCGGAGGAATAGGGGCAGACCCCCGTTGGCGCCCCGAGGCTGACCGCCCGGTGCGCTGTCGCTGCCCCTATTCCCTCGGCACCGCCCGCGTACGTCGTGTCGCCGCCGCAGGGCCGCTAGACCGCCAGGTAGGCCCAGACGGCGCGGCCCGCGCCCCCCTGGTTCGGCCTGACCCCCCAGGCCTCCGACATGGCCTCCACCAGCATCAGCCCGCGGCCGCCCTCCTGGTCCGCGCTCACCGACCGGGCCTCCGGCACCGTGCGCGCACAGCCCTGGTCGGCCACCTCCAGCCGCAGCCGGGTGCCTATGAGCTGGAGTGAGCAGCGAACGTCCTCGCTGGAGGTGTGGCGCACCGCGTTGGTGAAGAGCTCGGAGACGATCAACTCCGCGCTGTCCCGGGTGTCCTGGTCGATGCCCCATGAGCCCAGCCGCCGGACGACATGCCTTCTCGCCTCGGCGACGGACGTGCTCAGCGCCGGCAGACGAAACACGTCGTGGCGGGGCGGAGCGACCACGGTGCCGCCGCGCCCTAACCGGAGAGCCTCATAGGAAGGAGCCACGCCGACACTATGCTCTGTCACACTCGCGTATGGCAAGGTTCAATCTGTAAATTACAGAATCGCAAGCGCAGGCTGTTCGGAATGCTGAGCCCATGCCAGACTGCTGTGTCGTGAAGGTACTTGGAGGGGGACGGTAGTGGCGGATGCGCGGGCGGGCGGAGCCCCGACCGTCCTGCGAGTCGTGCTCGGCAAACGGCTCCAGGACCTTCGGGAGAAGGCCGGGCTGTCGTTCGAACAGGCCGGGCGCGCCCTGGACGTCACCCATGCCACGATCCGGCGGATGGAGAAGGCCGAGGTCGGCCTGAAGCTCCCGTACGTCGAGAAGCTGCTGCGGACGTACGGCGTCACCGACCCCGAGGAGGTCGAGGGGTTCCTCTCCCTCGCGCGCGAGGCCAACAAGGCCGGCTGGTGGCACCGGTTCCGGGACGTCCTGCCGGAGTGGTTCAACACCTTCGTCAGTCTGGAGGTCGAGGCCAATCTGATCCGGGCCTACGAGCCGCACTACATCCCCGGGCTGCTGCAGACCGAGGACTACGCCCGCGCGGTGCTCCGCGCGGGCATGCCGCACGCGCCCGAGACGGAGATCGAGCGCAACGTGGCCCTGCGCATGGAGCGCCAGGCGCTGCTCACCCGGGACAACCCGCCGATGCTGTGGGTGGTCATGGACGAGACGGTGGTGCGCCGCCCCATCGGCGGTGCCGAGACCATGCGTGCCCAGATCGCGCGGCTCATCGAGGAGGCCGAGGCTCCTCATATCCGGCTACAGGTCATGCCGTTCGACGCCGGTCCGCACCCGGCGATGTACGGCCCCTTCCATATCTTCCGGTTCCCGATCCCGGAGCTGCCCGATATCGCGTATACGGAGACGCTCGTCAGCGGCTCCTACTTCGACCAGCGCGATGACGTATCGGCGTTCCTGGAGGCCCTGGACCGGATGTGCGCGCAGGCCGCGCCTGCACAGACGACTCAGGCGATTCTGAGTCGCATTCGCAAGGAGATCTGAACGATGGATCGCATATGCGGGAGCCGCGTCTACAGCGGCATGCCGGCGAGGGACCTCGGCAGCGAGGGCTGGCACAAGCCGTGGAGCGGTGGCAATGGGGGAAGCTGCGTCGAGGCGATGAGACTGAAGGACGGACGGGTGGCGCTGCGCCAGTCGACCGATCCGGACGGACCGGCCCTGATTTACACCCATCTGGAGATGAAACGCTTCATCCAGGGGGCGAAGGCCGGGGAGGCGGACTTTTTGTTTCTGTGACGTCCTCCGTGACGTCCGGACCCGTGACGCTCATCGTGACCAGGGGGAGCGAGGGGGAAACAGTGTGACCGACCGACCATGAAGTGACCGGCGGGGGCGGCGCCGGGACGCGTTCCAGCACACCGCCCGCGAACACGTCGTACAGCGGAAGCGACTCCAGGTGCACATAGCCGATGTGGCAGTCGCAGACCGCCAGCGGACACCGGCGGGGCCGTAGCGCCGCGCGGTACGACCCGTCGTAGAGATTGCCCAGTTCGGCGGGGACGAAATGGCAGCGGCGCACCGTGCCGTCGCCGTCCACCGAGATCACCGAGGCGCCGGTCCGGCATGGCAGACCGGCGCTTCGGTGCGGATGGCGGCTGTAGCCGAAGAGCGGGTCCAGAGCGGTCCACTCGGCCGCCTCGGCGTCGGTGTAGGTATGGCCCTCGGCCGCGTTCACCCACAGATACACCCGCTCGGGGAGGTCGGCGCGCAGTCTGCGGGCCTGGTCCAGATGGGCGGGCAGCCCCACGACGCCGACGCTGTGGCGCACCCCGCGCGCGGCCAGCTCCCGGCACTTGGCGAGGAACCGGTCGTACGGCGTCTGGTCCGGGTGGTAGGTGCACCACAGGGCGAGGGTGTCGGGGTCGGCCTCGGCCGTCCAGCCGGTACGGCAGCTCAGATTGGTCTGGATGGCGACCCGCGCGACGTGCGGCAGATGGCTGAGCTCGATGAGCGCCCGGCGGTACCAGGAGCGCACCAGCCCCTCGCCCCACGGGGTGAAGAGCACCGACAGCCGGTCGCCGGTCTGCTCCGCCACCCAGGCCGTGAACCGCTCCAGCGCGGCGCGGTCGGCGCGCAGCCGCTCCGGGCTGTCCCGGCGCTTGGCGAACGGGCAGTACGGACAGTCGTAGTCGCACGAGGCGAGCGGACCCCGGTAGAGAATGGTCAAGTCCACACCCGACTCCCTCACTTCAGATCGTACGCGGCCATGGCGGCGCGCACGGCGGGCGAGAACAGCTCGGGGCCGAGCGCGTCGGAGTGCGCCAGCCCCTCGGGGGACAGCCGCAGCCGTCCCGGGGCCGCGTCCGGGTCCAGCCAGCCGCGTGCCGAGAACCGGGCCAGCTCGGCGGGGAAGTCCTCGGCGGGATCGGTGCCGAACCGGGCCCGGTACTCCGCCGCCGCCATCCCCTCGGCCTGGAGGACGGACTGCAGCAGATGGCGCCGGCGGGCCTCGTCACCGGTCATCCACCGGCCGTGCTCGGCGCGGGCGAAGTCGGCGGCGGGCCGGGAGACATAGTCGTCGACGATGCCGCGTATCTCCCGCATGTCGACCGCGTAGTCGAACGAGTAGTGCAGGGCGGAGGTGTAGGAGCGGGCGCCGCAGCCGAGGCCGACCATGCCGTCCGTCTGGCAGGCGTGGTCCTCACCGCCGGTGGCGGGCGCGCCCGGGGCGCGGAACATCCGCATCGAGACCTGTTCATAGCCGTGGGCGAGCAGATGGTCGCGGCCCGCGCGGTACAGCCGCAGCCGCCGCTCGTCCCACTCCGGGTCCCCCTCCGCCGCCGGCTCCCCGGCCTCCTTACGGCCGAGCCCGGTCAGCGGGCGGACATAGAGGGGGTAGAGATACAGCTCCTCCGGGCGCCAGGCGAGGGCGGCGTCCAGGGAGTGGCGCCATGTGTCCTCGGTCTGACCGTCGATGCCGTAGATCAGATCGATGTTGAGCACCGGGATGCCCGCCTCCCGGATCCGGCCCAGCGCCGCCTCCACATCGGCCCGGTGCTGCGGGCGCACCGCCGAGCGCGCCTCAGCGTCCACGAAGCTCTGCACCCCCAGGCTCAGCCGGGTGGTGCCGCGCCCGGCCAGCACCGCGAGCCGGTCGGCCGTGGCGGTGGCCGGGGACGCCTCGACCGAGAGCGGCACGGCGGCCAGGTCCGCGCCCATCCCCTTCTCGGCGATGTCGCAGAGCCGCTCCAGCTCCGCCGCCTCCAGGAACGTCGGGGTGCCGCCGCCGAACGCCGCGGCGGCGAACCGGGCCTCCTCGCCGAGCGCTTCGCGCACCGCACCGGCCTGCCGCTCCAGCGCGTCCAGATAGGCCGTCACCAGCCCCTCGGGGGCGCCGATCCGGGTGAAGAGGTTGCAGAAGCCGCAGCGCACCTCGCAGAAGGGGATGTGCAGATACAGCGACAGCGCGTCCTTCGGCTCGGCCGCCCACAGCCCGCGCAGCGCGGGGCGCTCCACCAGCGGCCGGTAGGCGGTCTTGTGCGGATAGGCGTAGACGTACGACTGGTAGGGGCGGACGGTGGAACCGAGCGTGCTGATGTTCATCGGGCCTCGAGGAAGAAGTGGGTGTACGGCACGGTCCAGACGACCTCGTGGCCGAGCCGGTGGCCGGTGTAGCCGTCGTCGCCGTACGCGGTGCCGTGGTCGGAGCAGACGATCGCGAAGGCGGGACCGCGGCGGCTCAGGGCGGCCAGCAGCCGGTCGACATGGCGGTCGACGTACTCCAGGGCCGCGGCGTGGGTGGCGCGGGTGTCGCCCGCCTCGCGGGTGGCGCCGGGCAGATGGAACCAGTTGGGCTGGTGCAGCGCCGAGACATTGACGAAGAGGAACAGCCGGCGGCCGGGGTCCAGTCCGGCGATCACCTTCTCGGCGCGGTCGATCTGCGCCTCGAAGGAGGTGGGGGAGGTGACGCCGAACTCAGGCTCCCAGTGGCTCTCCCGGAAGTAGCCGGGCAGCACCGAGCCCAGCGGCCCCCGCTGGTTGAAGAAGCCGACCCCGCCGACGCACACCGTGTGGTACCCGGCCGCCGCGAGCCCCGACACCAGATCGGGGGTTTCGAAGACATAGGTGCCCGCCGCGGTGGTCTCGCTGCCCGCGAAGCGGGCCGCGAACAGCCGGCGGTGCGGTCCGGGGGCGGCCGGGGTCGGCAGGAAGCCCGCGAACATCGCCTGGTGGGAGGCGTAGGTGAAGCTGCCGGGGGCATGCCGCTCGTCCCAGACGCCGCCGGGCATCCGGGCGCTGAGGTGCGGCGTCCGCCCGGCCGCCGCCAGTTCGGCCGCCACGTCGTAGCGCAGGGTGTCGAGGGTGAGCAGCAGCAGATCGTGGCTGCCCACCACCTCGTTCATATCGGGCTCAGACAGCGGCATCGCGATGGGCCTCCTTCCCCGGCCCGGAGCACGGCGGCGACCTGGGCCGCGTAGGTGTCAAGACCCTCCGCGCCGCTGCCGGGCAGACCGGTCAGCCGGGGCAGCAGATCGCCGAAGGCGTTGACCTCGCCCACGGCGAACCGCCGCCACCCCGGGCCGGGCAGCAGATCCACCCCGACGCACAGGGTGCGCGGGAAGCGCTCCGCCGCCCGCTCCGCGATGCCCAGCACCCCGCTCCAGGCCACCCCGGCCGCCTCCGCCGCGGCGCGCGCGGCGGCCAGATCGCCGCGCACCCCGCCGAGATGGAGATTGGTCATGGGGGAGCGGCTGGTGCGCACCACGGCATGGGTGGCCCTGCCCTCCACCACCACGACCCGCAGATCGGCCACCCGCTTGTCCTGGGTGGCCTTGGGCAGCCAGCGCTCGATGTGCAGCCCGTCCGGCGCCAGGGTGTCGATGATCGCGGCGACCTCCGCCTCGCTCTCGTACCGCCGCACCCGCAGCGAGTTGAACAGCCGGCCGTCCTCCGTGCGCTCCACGGAGGTGGTGGCCCGCACCCGGCCGGGGCCCGCCGTCTCCACCGCGAGCACCCCGGACGCGGACGAGCCGTGGGCCGGCTTCACGAAGGCGCGCCGCAGCCCTGAGGTGCCGAGCGCCGCGCGCACATCGTCCCAGCCGCGCACCGGCGGCGCCTGCGGCCCGGAGGTCGGCGAGGGCGGGACCGGGACCCCCGCGCCGTCCAGCACCCCGTGGCACAGCCGCTTGTCGAACAGGACGGCCAGCTCGCCGGGGTCGTTCAGCAGCGTGGCCCCGGCCGAGCGCGCCGCCGCGGCGACGCCCCGGACGGCCTCGGTGAACCGCGCGTACCAGCGGCCGGTGCCCTCGACCCGGGTGGGGTCGGAGGCGCCGCGCAGCAGCCACTCCACCTCCTCGTCCTCGCCCGGCGAGTCGATCCGCACGGTCTCGGCGGGCTCGAACACGGCGCCGCCGGTCAGCACATCGCGCCAGGCCAGCACCCGGGGCGCGGGCAGTCCGGCGGCCACGGCCGCGGCGGTGAACATCTCCACCCGGCGGCCGCCCGCATTGCCGACCACGGCGAAGCGGGGACCTTCCCGGTCGGGTTCTCGGTGTGGCATGGGCATCACTCGGAGACGGCCGTGTAGCGGAACACTTCGCCCTCGTCCTCGTCCTGGTCGCCCTTCTCGGACATCACGACCTTCACCCCGGACGGCTCCAGGGCCTCCCGCAGCCGCTGCTCCATGGGCGCGGAGAAGAAGTTGTGGTCCAGATCGATCCACTTCAGATGGGTCAGCGGCTGGCCGTCGAGCAGCGCCGCCGCGCCCTCGTCGCCGAGCACGCCCATGGACAGGTCGAGGCATTCGAGCTGGGCGACCACGGGGGCCGCCGCCATGGCGGCCGCGATCTCGTCCTGGATCTCGCTGTTCTGCACGCCCAGGTGGCGCAGGGCGGGGAACCGGCCGCCGCTCAGGATCGGGGCCAGGTCGGCGACGGTGGTGTCGCCCCCGTACTCCTCCACGCCGAGCCACATATCCAGGCGCTCGAGCGCGGGAAGGTCGCTGGCGGCGACCCCGCGCACCACCGCGCCGGGCAGCCCGCCGGTCTCGAAGCGGAGCGTACGCAGGCCGGCGTGGCCGACGGCGGGGAAGGACAGCCCGCTCCCACCGCGTATGCCCAGCTCGCGCAGGCCGGGGTAGGCGTGGAGGACCGGTGTCACATCGGACTGCTGGATCCAGGAGATCTCCGACTCCTCCGCGGTGATGTCGCCGATGAACACCGCCTCCAACGAGGTCAGCCGGTCCTTGGCCATGACGAGCTGCTCGATGGCGTCGTCGGCGTCGCCGTCGTAGGTCTCGCCCCACATACCGATGATCAGCGCTCGCACCCGCGCGGGGGCCACCGTGGTGAGGAAGCGCTGGAAACGCCCGTCGAAGCCGCCCTCCTCCTCGTCGATATAGGGGTTGTAGGAGATCCGCCAGGCGACGGTGTCCGTCTCGGGCAGCACGACTTCCTGGCCGGGCGTGGGGAAGTCGAACGCGGGAAGACCGTGCAGTTCTTCCAGGTGGTAGACCGACATGAGCGGTATCTCCTGATGTGTTCGCGTGGGCGTGCCTGATTCCGAATGGCGTGCGAAGAGTTGTACCAAGCGCCACCGACAGCCGCCCCGGCGGGCGTTGGCGAAGGGCGCCCCACGCCGGGCGCCCCACGCCGGGCGCCCCACGACGCCGCCGGACCGCGCGTGCTCGCCGGGCTGCCGGACGGCGTTGTCGGTGCCTCCCCCTAACGTCATGACCATCGACCGGACCCCGCGGGGCGCGGTGGGTCCAACAGGGCTGCGGCGAAAGGGAATTGGCATGTACCGACAGGGCGACGTCCTGATCGTTCCGGTGGCCGCGGAGGCGCTGCCGCGGGGCATCGACGCGCTGCCGCGGCAGCCGAGGGACGGGCGGGGCCGGCTGGTGCTGGCGCTCGGCGAGGTGACCGGGCACGCCCATGCGGTGGTCGGACCGGGCACGCTGGTGCGCGAATCGGGCCCGTTCGGCGTCTCGTACCTCCATCTCCCCGACGGCGGGCGGGTGGTGCACGAGGAGCACGCGGCGATACCGCTGCCCAAGGGCTGGTACCGCGTGGTGCGCCAGCGGGAGTACGTGCCGGGCGCCGTGCGCGTCGTGGCGGACTGACAGCGGGGGAGCGGAGCGATGACGACGGCAACGGCGAAGGCGATGGCGATGGCGACAGCGGTGGAGAACGGCATGAGCGGTGTGGACGCGCTCGCGGACGAGGACCGGGCGGCGCACTGGCGCACGGTCGCCGCCGCCACCGGCCCGGCCGACCGCGAGGCGGCCGAGGCGGGCCTCCGCCGCGCCTATGAGCGGGCCGGGCTCACCGCGCCCGAGCGGATCGTGTGGGCCGGTTCCCCGCTGGCGGCCACGGCGGCCGCGATGCTGCTGACCGGGCAGGAGGAGCGGCTGCCCCGGGAGGTCGCCGAGCGGGCGGCGGACACGCTGCGGGCGGCCGGGGTCGAGCCGGTCGCGGGCGGCGTGGGCGCATCGGTGCGGGAGGCCGTGCGCACCCACCCGTGGGCGCGCGCCAGGCAGCGGCTGCACGACGCCCTGGGCCCGGCCGGCTGGGCCGGGCGGTGGGCGCTCGCGGCGGCGCCGCTGTGGGAGGTCACCCGCGCCCTCACCGAGCGCGTCCGCACCGGGGTCGTCGAGGCCCTGGCGCCGGACCCGGACTCGAGCCGGGGGACGGCCGTCCGGCTCGCCCTGCTGGACGCGGTGCTGGGCCAGCACGACGCGCCCTGGCTGGCCGCCGTGGCGGACGGGACGGAGTCCGACCCGCTGGCCGGCCTCGCCGCGGTCGCCCGCGCCGCCGGATGGTGGTGGCCGTATGAGAAGGCCGTGATCGTGGCGGAGCGCCCGGTCGAACTGCACCGCGACGAGGCGGGCCGTCTCGACCGCGGCGACGGTCCCGCGCTCGCCTTCCCCGACGGCTTCGCGCTGTACGCCTGGCGGGGCATGCCGGTGCCCGCGGCCTTCCTCCAGGAGCTCGGCGAGCTGACCCCGGACCGCATCCGCGAGGAGGAGAACGCGGAGCTGCGCCGGGTGATGCTGGAGCACTACGGATACGAGCGCTATCTCGACGAGTCCGGGGCGCGGCCGGTGCACCGCGACGAGACCGGCGTCCTGTGGCGCATCGAGCTGGACGGGGACGAGCCGGTGGCGATGGTCGAGGTGGTCAACTCCACGCCGGAGCCGGACGGTACGCACCGCACGTACTGGCTGCGCGTGCCGCCCCGGGTCCGGACCGCCCGCGAGGGCGTCGCCTGGACCTTCGGGGTGGACGCCGACACCTACCGCCCCGAGCGCGAGACCTGATTCCAGGTCAGATCACCTTCGTACGCCCGGAATCGCTCCAAGGCGGCCCGTTTACTCATCCCGGCACAAAGGTTTGGTCTATACCTTGACTGGTATAGACCAAGCCGCTTGAGTGTCCCTCAAAGTTCCAGGGCCCCCCACACGAAGGAGATCGGCCCCATGTGGAGACGACGTGTTCTGGCGCCGCTCGCGGCGACCGCGGCGGTGTGCGCGAGTGTGCTTGTCATGCCCATGGCCTCAGCCTCGGCGGCGGGCACGACCGCCCAGGCGGCCTGCGACTACCCGAACTGGGTGGCGGGCAAGCCGTACGTCACCGGTGACATCGTCCGGTACACCGACGGCAAGTACTACCGCGCCGAGCACGACAACCCGGGCTATGACCCGGTGATCAGCACCTGGTACTGGGAGCCCTACAACTGCGGCTCCGATGGCCAGAACCCGAGCGGCTTCGTGGTGAGCGAGGCGCAGTTCAACCAGATGTTCCCGAACCGGAACTCGTTCTACACCTACCAGGGGCTGACCGCCGCCCTGAGCGCCTACCCCGGCTTCGCCAACACCGGCAGCGATACCGTCAAGAAGCAGGAGGCGGCCGCCTTCCTGGCGAACGTCAACCACGAGACCGGCGGCCTGGTCCACATCGTGGAGCAGAACACCTCCAACTACCCGCACTACTGCGACTGGAACCAGCCCTACGGCTGCCCCGCGGGCCAGGCGGCGTACTACGGCCGCGGGCCGATCCAGCTCAGCTGGAACTTCAACTACAAGGCCGCGGGCGACGCGCTCGGCATCGATCTGCTCGGCAACCCCTGGCTGGTGGAGCGGGACGCCGCGGTGTCCTGGAAGACCGCCCTGTGGTTCTGGAACACCCAGCGGGGGGCCGGTTCCATGACCCCGCACGACGCCATGGTCAACCAGCGCGGTTTCGGCGAGACCATCCGCGCGATCAACGGCAGCCTGGAGTGCAACGGCGGCAACCCCGGTCAGGTGCAGAGCCGAATAGACGCCTACCAGCGGTTCGTCCAGATACTCGGCACCACCCCCGGCTCCAACCTGAGCTGCTGACCGGCCGACGCTGAACGATCGCCGCTGACCGGCGCTGAGCGGCCGTCCGGTCGGAAGCGAGGAAATTGAGGTGCGCCGCTCCGCCGCCGCACGCCAGCCTGGTGGTGGCGGGCAGCGGCAGAGCGGCGATCAGTCGCCGGTCTACGGCTGGTGGGCCGGGGAGGGCCCGGTGGAGGGCGCGTTCCTGTGCACCCCGCCCTACCGTTCCTGAGCAGTGCGCGGGAGTGATCCCGGGCACTGGCACGCCCCGAACGGTTTTGGGTGTGCTGGTCCCCGGCGTACTCGACCCCGGGGCGGTGACACGGATCCTGTCCGTGGTCCGGTCCCGGGAGGCCAGTTCCCTGCGCGACCTGGCCTATGGGCTCGGCCAGAGGCGACAGGGAGGCCCTGAACCATCACTCCGGTGGAGCAGGGGCCCCGCACGCCGACACCGAACCCGGCGTCCCAGATCGCGACTTCACGCTACTCCGGCCCGCAAGGAACACCGCAACCCCGGCAACCCACCATCACACGATCGAGCTAAAACGACCTCACGCTCACTCCTCGGTCAGCAGCTGGCACCCCCGCTACTCTCTCCCCTGTCCGGCGAGGTGGCCCGGGAGCCCGCCCGCACCCTCGCCCGGGACGGCGAGCGGCTGATCACCTGGTGCGAGGGGTTCGCCCGCGAGACCGCCGCGCTGATGGACGACGTCGCGGCGCAGGTGGACGACAAGCTCGGCCATGACGGGATCACGGTGTGGGAGCTCGACGGCCGGCCGGTGGCCTGCGCCGGGATCAGCCGTACGATCGCCGACATGGCCCGGGTCGCCCTGGTCTACACCCCGCCCGAGCTGCGCGGACGCGGCTACGCGGGCGCCGCCACGGCCGCCGTGAGCCGGGCCGCGCGGGCCGCCGGGGTGAAGGAGGTCCTGCTCTTCGCCGATCTCGACAACCTCACCAGCAACGCCCTCTACCAGCGCCTCGGTTACCGCCCGGTGGGGACCATCGGGTGCTGTCCTTCTCCGCCTCCGCGGAACAAGGTCACCCCTCGTAAGAGTTGTGTCATTGCAGCCCAACGGCACCGCGCGTTGGAGTGCCCCCGCCCTCTCACCCTGGAGGCCCCGTGACCGGCTCCCATCCGACACGTTCCCGGCTCACCGCCGCCCTGCGCCCCGCCGCCTTCGGTGCGGATCCCAGCGGGGAGCGGATGGAGCGCATCCGACGGTCGCCGAACTTCGCGAACGGTGTGTTCGTCAACCCGGTGGGGGCCCGCACCGCCCCGTCCGGTTCGATGCTGAAGTTCGCGTCCACCTACTTCCGCAAGGAGGAGCGCGTCCGCCGGGCCCCGGCCGGGACCGTGCCGGTGCACCCCACCACCGTCGCCGATCTCGCCACCCCGCCCGCCTCCGGGCTGCGGCTGACCTGGATGGGGCACTCCAGCGTGCTCGCGGAGATCGACGGGCGGCGGGTGCTGTTCGACCCCGTCTGGGGCCGGCGCTGTTCGCCCTTCTCGATGGTGGGGCCCAAGCGGTTGCACCCGGTGCCGGTGCCGCTGCGGGAGCTGGGGCCGGTGGACGCGGTGGTGATCTCCCATGACCACTACGACCATCTGGACATGCCCACGATCCGGGCGCTGGTGCGGAGCCACGCGATGTTCGTCGTCCCGCTCGGGGTGGGGGCTCATCTGGAGCGCTGGGGCGTCCCGGCCGAGCGGATGACCGAGCTGGACTGGCACGAGTCCACCGAGGTCGCCGGGCTCACGCTCACCGCCACCCCCGCCCGCCACTTCTGCGGGCGCGGGCTGCGCAACACCCAGCACACCCTGTGGGCCTCCTGGGTGGTGGCCGGTTCCGGGCGCCGGATCTACCACAGCGGGGACACCGGCTACTTCTCAGGTTTCGCGGAGATCGGCGCGGCGTACGGGCCGTTCGACGCGACCATGATCCAGATCGGTGCCTACTCCGACTACTGGCCGGACATCCACATGACCCCCGAGGAGGGCATGCGGGCCCATCTCGATCTCCAGGGCGGGGACCCGGCGCGGGGGATCATGCTGCCGATCCACTGGGGCACCTTCAACCTCGCCCCGCATCCGTGGGAGGAGCCCGCCGAGGGCACGGTGAGGGCGGCCAAGGAAGCCGGGGCGACCGTGGCCGTTCCGCGTCCCGGCCAGCCCTTCGAGCCGGAGCACGGGCTGCCGCTGGAGCCGTGGTGGCGGGCGATCGCGGCACGGCCGGTGACGGAGCTGCCGGCCGCGGCCGAGGGCGCGGCCGAGCCGGCCGTTCCCGCCGGACCGTCCGGTGCGGGGGCTTCGGGGGCGGCCGGAAAGCGCCCCGGGGCGACCGGCGGCGCGGACCCCGCGATGCCCATCCCCCAGCCGTAGCACCGGAGTTGGGAGCCGCCTCCCGAGGCGGTACGGCACGGGTTGCTTCTTTGTCGAATGGCGCTGAATGGCGTCGAAACCCTTGTGGTGGACACGACGCGCTCGCTTGAATGGTTAGGAAAGGTTCCTAACGGATCGCCTCAGGGTCCGGGGCTGCCCCGGTGCGCCCTGGGGCGGTCGTGCGCACTTCCCCCACAGTCGACAAGGAACGGAGTCCCCATGTCCCCCCTGCACAGGAGGATCGGCCTCGCGGCCGTGGCCGTCGCGGTACCGGCCGCGCTCGTCTTCACCGGCGTCGGGGTCGGGCAGGCGTCCGACCACCTGCCGTCCTCGTCGGACGCGCGCCACACCCACTCGGCACACAAGGCCGCGGCGGCGAGCAGCCTGGACGACCCGGCGAAGAAGGAGATCGCCATGAAGCTGGTCTCCAGCGCCGAGAACTCCTCGCTCGACTGGCGCGCCCAGTTCAAGTACATCGAGGACATAGGCGACGGCCGCGGCTACACCGCGGGCATCATCGGATTCTGCTCCGGCACCGGCGACATGCTGGAACTCGTCGAGTACTACACCCAGCAGAAGCCCGGCAACGTCCTGGCCAAGTACCTCCCCGCGCTGCGCGAGGTCAACGGAAGCGACTCCCACGACGGCCTGGACCCGAACTTCACCAAGGACTGGAAGAAGGTCGCCGCCGACAAGGCGTTCCAGGACGCCCAGGAGCACGAGCGCGACCGCGTCTACTTCAACCCGGCCGTCAAGCAGGGCAAGGGCGACGGCCTGGGCGCGCTCGGCCAGTTCATCTACTACGACGCGATCGTGATGCACGGCCCCGGCGACAGCAAGTACAGCTTCGGTGGCATCCGTAAGACCGCGCTGTCCAAGGCCAAGTCCCCGGCGCAGGGCGGCAATGAGACCACCTACCTCAACGCCTTCCTCGACGCCCGTAAGGAGGCCATGAAGAGCGAGGAGGCGCACAGCGACACCAGCCGGGTCGACACCGAGCAGCGGAAGTTCCTCAACGAGAAGAACTTCGACCTGACGCCGCCGCTCAAGTGGAAGGTCTACGGCGACTCATACACTCTCGAAAACTAGTTCTGCCGAGAGCGGAGGCGCATGACACCAACACCGCAGCTCAGGGCGCTAGCAGTCATCCGGCTGAGTGTCTTGACGGACGAAACAACAAGCCCTGCCCGACAGCGCGCGGCCATCGATGCCGCTGCTGCGTCCCTGGGTGCGGTCGTTGGTGACCGCGTGGCGGAAGATCTTGACGTCAGCGCAAGCAAGACTGCTCCGGCCGACCGTCCCGAGCTAGGTCCGTGGCTGGCCCGGCCGGACGAGTTCGATGTGCTGGCCGCATGGCGGTTCGACCGTGTGATCAGGTCGATGGGAGACATGTTCTGGCTGGCGCAGTGGGCCACCGAACACCGGAAACTGATCGTGTTCGCCGAGGGAATCGGCGGAGGTGGTCAGATGTCATTCGACTTCCGCAATCCCATGGATCCGCTGGCAAAGTTCCTGCTGGCTGTTTTCGCGTTTGCCGCAGAAGTCGAGGCCACTAACATCCGGGACCGTGTGATCGGCGCTCAAGCGGCCATGCGGCAGATGCCGTTGCGCTTCCGGGGCGGCCACGTACCGTACGGATACGACGTGGTGGACTTGGAGGGGGGTGGCAAGACCCTCGCCCCTAATGGTCACTGCGTGTCCGTGATCGAATCAATGATCAAATGGCTACAGGCCAAGAAGACACGCGCCGGAATAGCGCGACTGCTGGAAGAGGCCGAAGAGCCTTCCCCGCGAGACTTCAAGGCGGATCGGCGGGGTAAGTCACGCGGGGGCAAGACGGGAACCGCAAAGGGCCGTAAGTCCGAGGTGCACGAGCAGTTCAAATGGACGGGCACTACGGTCGAACGACTGTTGCGCAGCGAGCACCTCATGGGCTGGAAGATGTACAAGGGCAATCCCGTACGGGACGCCGACGGAAACCCCGTTATGGCCACGGATAAGCCGATACTGACACGCGCTGAATTCGACGCGGTACAGGCGCTGTTGGACGACACTTCAATGCCGTTCGTGGAGCGCAGCGATAACAACGCACTACTGTTCCACGTGATGTACTGCGCCGGATGCGACACGCATATGTATCTGGATCAAGGCAAGTACGTGTGCCGTGCGGACCTTCGGGGTATCGACTGTCCCGCGCCGACCACCGTCAAGGCCGAATGGCTGGACGAGTGGGCTACGAAGGAGTTCCTTGACCGGGTGGGTCCGCTACGCGTGGTGACGGTCATCGAGGTAGCCGGGTACGATCCAGGGCCCGAACTGGAGGACGTGCGGGCGGAGTACCGGGAACACCTGGACCAGCGCGGCAAACAGCGCTCCAAGACGGCGCAGGAAGAATGGCAGCGCCACGCAGACAAGCTCGACGCGCGCATGGCCGAGCTGGAGTCGCGGGAGGCCATACCGGCGCACCGGAAGACCAGTACATCCGACCGCACGTACGCCGACGACTGGAACGCCAAGGACGTCTCCGGTAAGCGGGCCATGATGCTGGACGCGGGGGCGCGCGTGGTGCTCCGTAAAGGAACCAAAGGCGGCTGGCGCTCGCTCGACACATCGCGCGTGAGCATGACCATCGATGGCCCGCTCAATGAGGCCATAGAGGAGCTTGCGGCGCTGCGGTCGTCCCTTGCGGATGGGTGACGTACATGTCGCGGAGGTCGCGGTTCTGAGCGCCTGTCAGGCCCCGTCCGGGAACTCTCCCGGGCGGGGCCGCTTCGTGCCCGCAGACGGCCACAGAGGGCGTTGGGGACGCGACCCGTGCGGGCAGCGCCGGACGCGAGCCGACAGCGCACAGAGCGGGGCGCGAACCAAAACGTCACTGAGGTGCCTCTTACTGCGGTCGCCTGACCAGCAATAATGACGCTAGTGACGAATTCCAAAGGAATTGGGGTCTCCATGTACATGTAGACCGACCCCGGACGCCCATCGTCATCGTCACTAACGTCACTAGCCCAGCCTTCCCGCCACCGGCCCGCATCTTCGCTGACACCAGACAACCCGCCGGGTACTTAAAGGGTGACGAAAGGGTTTGACCCTCTCCGCTCCGCGTGAGTCGCCGTTTGATTTAGCAGCGCGGTCCCATGAACGCCCCGGCACCGGGGCCCTAATACGGTGCTCTCTCCCAACCCCCTTCATCGGGTTGAGGTCTCTTCGCTTGCTTGGCGGCTCCGGCGATGAGATCTCCCCGATGAAGGGGGTTTCCTCTTTTCTCTATGGAGTCGCCACCAATGAACGGATATGAGCACTACCAGCGCGCTGAAGAACTGATCGCTGAGGCCACCGAAACGCGCCCCAATGCGGCAGGGATTCCGATATGCACCGTAAGCAGTGAGCGGGAAACCCTACTCGTTAGCCGCGCTCAGGTACACGCCACGCTCGCACTCGCAGCCGCGCAGGCAGACGCGACTCGGTTCAAGCGGGACCTTTACGAGGGCAACGGGGAAGAGCCCCCGGGCACCAGAAAGGCACGCACCGAGGCGAAGAGTATGCGCCTTGCCGAATCCGCCGCTGCTTTCCTCGATTGATTCCGGAGCCACGTATGAATCACTTCGATGAGAGCTACTGGGATAAGCAGCGTGTGCGACTGGACGTCAGCGACGAAGTACGGCACGTCCATTTCGCCAAGTTCGTTGCCGACCACTGTGCCCACCGGCTGAAGTACGTAGAGCACGTCGGCTGGTACCGCTGGAACGGCTGCGTATGGGAAGCGACCGGCGACAACGGCGCAGCCATGCAAGCCATCACGGATGCTGTGGCTGTGCTGGCAAAGCGCATCGTAGATGCCCCGGGGGACACCTCTTGGGCCTCAGCCGCGATGAGTAAGATGCTCGTCAACTTTCAGCGAAAGGCCATCGTCGCTGAGATGGCGGTGCTGCGAGAGTTTCACGCCAGTGTGGACGACATGGACGCACAGCGGCACTTGCTGACGTTCAAGAACGGGACTGTAGACCTACGGACGGGAGAACTCAGGCCACACGATCCCGCCGACATGCTGACGCAATGTGCACGCGTTGATTACGCGTCGGACGCTGAATGCCCGCGCTGGCTGCGTTTCGTAGAAGAGATCTTCCCCGGTGACGAAGAGCTACAGAGCTACTTTCAGGCCTTCCTGGGTTACTGCGTAACTGGGGAAGTCCGAGAGCATGCGCTAGGGGTCTGGTACGGCGCACACGGCCGTAATGGCAAGGGGACCACAGTCCGCACCATGCAAAAGGTGTTCGGCCCTGAGATCATCCGCGAAGTAGAGTTCTCCATGTTCGAGAACGTACGCGGGCAGGCTCCGCACACTGAGCAGATTGCAGGCTTGCGCGGGGCTCGAATGGTCGTCGCTCAGGAAGGCAACCTCGGAACACCGATGAATACCGCGCTGTTGAAGAACTTCAGCGGTGGGGACCGGGTCAGCACACGCCACCTCATGGGTAAGGTGTTCTCCTTCGAGCCGACGTTTACGATCGTGCTCGCAACGAATCACCTACCGGAATTCGCTTCGGGCGGTGCTGCGCTGTGGGCACGGACTAAGGCCGTGCTATTCGGCGAGTCGTTCGCCAATCGGCGTGATCCCGACCTAGAGCCGACAATTCAAGGTCCCGAGGCAGCGGGAGTAGCCGCGTGGGTCGTCAAGGGAGCTATGCGCTACTACGCAGACGGGCTCCGGGACACGCTCAGCGTCATTGCTGCGACAGAGCACCACAAGGACGCCGTAGACCCCCTCAAGGAGCTTGTGGGCGAACTCTTCGACTACTGCGAGGGTGCAGAAGTCGGACGCTCTACGTTCAACGCTGAGCTGAAGATTTGGCGTGACAACAACGGCGACAACTCGGCTAAGTTCTCCCCTTCATCCGTGAAGCGCCACCTGCGCGACAGCGGAAAGGTCGAGGAGGTTCGCCGCGCTGGCAAGGGATGGGTCTACACCGGTATCCGGCTGATGAGCGACCCTTTGCCCGCTGATGGACCTGGGATATTCGGCACGGCCGGAGCCTGACCCACAGCGGGACGGACCGCGCGAGCGTGGCATGTCAAAAAAAGTGACATCTGAGAAGACCCTCTATACGCGTATTGGGGGTCTCTACAGATGTCAGAAAAATTGACATGCCCCGCTTGCACGCCTTCCCGCGCTGTACCGCGCACCAGTGCCATCCGCATGGGCTACCCAGGGCCACCCACAGCGCTGCCCCCGCGCACGCACAGAGTCGCCCCCCCCGCTTCCAATGGTCCACCCCAGCACGGGAGTTGGGCACTCATGCGGTATCCCGCTGTGCGGCCACGTGGTGGCGCGTGGTGGCCACGTGGGAGCCGCTGTGTAGCCCGTGCGGATGACGACAGGACCACACCACAGACGAGGGAGCGAGCACCGATGTACCGCAGCGAGAGACGAGATGCGATCAACTTTGAGAATGATGTACGCGCGGAATGGCGGTCACCCATCATCGGCGCTCTGATGCATGTACTCGCGCCGTCCGATGAGAACGCGTGCGTATCAATTCTCGATGTTGCACATGCTGTATGGCGATATCTCGGCACCCATGAGCGCGGGAATTCACCCAAGCAATCCGAGATTCGCTGTGCACTGCGCGCCGCTGGTGTGCGTGTCGCTCGGCCGAACGTGTCGGCACCGACCATGGTCTACGGCGTGAACATTGTTGAATCATCGCGCTGACCTGCGCTGATGCCCACAGCCCCCCAGGGGGGTGCCTCCCTCCCCCCGGGCCTCAGGGCCCCCGGAAGGGGCTGTGGTTCCCCATACGTACAAGTCTGGGGATCTGAGCCGTAACACGCGCTCATATGGGCTATCTGACGGCCTTTCGTGGACGTGACGGCCTGATCTGGTCAAACGGCAGCCCAATCGCTCAGAAAGCCTCTGTAGCCGTTACACACATCGGAGTCTCACGGTCATGTACCAGCGCCACACGTCCTGTGCGCGCCCGGGATGCACCCGCGAATTGCCAAATTCCCGCCGCAAAGACCGCCGCTATTGCTCTGGCGCATGCCGACAATCGGCCTATCGACAGCGCCTACACGCTGATCCGTGAATTAGGCGCGTCTACAACAAACTACCCACATCAGACTTTCTTAGGGAGCCACCTATGAACGTGATCGATCCCGCTGCCGTCGCCGCGTTGCGCGGAAAGCCCATCACGCTGGCCACCCAGCACGAACTCATCGAAGATATGGACGGCCAGCCAATAGGCATGGTCGCTATCGAGTGGTCCGGCATCTTCACTGGCATTGGGGGTCCCGATGTCCGCCGCTGACAACGCCCCTCAGGGCCCCGTTGAAGCCCCCGCAAGCGATGCTGTGGCCACCACCCCGGGAAACGCTGCCGAGGCCGCCACAGGGGCGCCTGAGGGCACGAATAAGCCAGCATCGAGGAACGCTGAGGCGGCTAGGTGGCGAGTGACAGCGCGAGAGGCTGAGGCCGAACGCGACGAACTGCGCACCAAGTTGGATGCTTTCCTGCGTGCCGACGCCGAGCGAATCGCCGCTGAGTTCCTGGCTGTGCCCGCTGATCTCTTCGACGTCGCTGGAGCAACCCTTGCTGACGTCTTGGACGACGACGGCCGAGTCAGCGCGGACAAGATCAAGGAACTCGCCGACGCTGCCGTTAAGGAACGCCCGGGGCTCGCTGCGCCCGGAATGACACCGGGGCTGTTCGGTGCTTACGGTCCGAGCCTCCATGGCGCGCAAGGGGCAACCGGCGCATTCGCTAAGCCTGCCCCGTCCTGGGCTACCGCGCTGCGCGGTTAGTCCTTCCCGAATACGGGCCCGTTGTATTCCACCGACAACGGGCCCTTTGCATGACCAGGTGGAACCAGCGATAGGCAGAGGGGCGTAGGACGCGCTGCCATTTCGCGCTGTTTGTGCTGCCAGGCGTAGCACCCAGAGGGGCCAGGCTGCCCCCGGGATCAATCACTACTTCGATCCCGAACGGAAACCAAGCATGACCATGTTCAACTCGGCCAACGCGGCCATTCTCCCCCCGGAGTACGGGAAGCTCGTTATCGAGCCGATGACCGCCGCGTCGGTCGCAATGCAGGTGGCTACCGTCGTCCCGACGTCTGCCGCTGAGTTCCACTTTCCGCGCGTGACTTCCGACGTCACGGCGGGATGGACCGCCGAGGGTGCGGCTATCACCCCCTCGGACGCCGACACTGACGCGTACGTAGTCACTCCCAAGAAGCTCGCTTCGCTCACCACGCTGAGCAATGAGCTTGTGAACGACTCGTCTCCCGCTGCGCTTCAGCTTGTCGGCGATTCCATTGCCCGCGAAATGGCGCGCAAGCTGGACGCCGCGTTCTTCGGCAATCTCGGCGGTAACGCTCCGGCTGGTCTGGAGTCGCTTACGGGCCTCATCGTCGTGGATTCCGGCGCGGGCTACACCAACGCTGACCCCTTCACTGACGCTGTCATGGAGGTGGAAGCATCCGGCGGCAACGTGACGTCGTTCGTCACCGACCCCGCCACGGCGCGGACCCTGGCCAAGCTGAAGCAAGCCAGCGGCAGCAACATCCCGCTGATTACCCCGGACCTGGCTGCCCCGAGTGGTCGCGTTCTTCTCGGCCGTCCGCTGTACGTCAGCGCTGCGGTTACGGCGGGCACGGTGTGGGCTATCAGCAAGGCTGACGTGTTCGTTGTCCTGCGCAACGGCGTTGAAATCGCCGTGGACAAGTCCAGCGCGTTCGCCTCTGACAGCACGCAGATTCGCGGTATTCTCCGCGCGGCTCCCGCGTTTCCGCGACTGGACAGCGTGGCGAAGATTTACGATGCCGCGTAAAGGCTGTACAGCGCTGAATACGTCTAGGGTGTAGCTGTACACAATGCCCCCGCCTATTCGCCATCCATGGTGTCTAGGTAGGGGCGTTTGTGTTTACAGGCGCTGTCTATTTACATCCGCGCTACGCTATCCGCGCTGTATAGGCTTTATATCCGAGCCGGCTGACTGGACCGTATTGGACTAGACCACTTGGCTTGGTCTGTGTTTACACGCCCCGCAGTCTGCGCTGATAGGGCCGGACCGGGAATCTGCGCATCTCCCGCTGTAAAGCATTCGCGCATTTACGGCGGGGTGCATGGGCATCGCGGGTGCATAGGTGTTCGGAGGGTGTAAACGGCGAACATGAAAGCCCCCGCGCTCCGATAGGGAACGCGGGGGCCGACTGGTGTGCAGATCTAGGCCGTGTGGAATGCCTCGGTCTTTACAGCGGAAACGAAGGATGTTCAGTTATTCACTGTAAATGCGAGTGCGGGACCGTTGGGGCCTTCTGTGCTTTACGCCGCCGCTACCGCCCGGCGAAGCGCATCCTTGTGTTCCCACGTCCACGGCGCGTCTCTGAGATCATCCGGCAGGCCAGCAAGACCGGTCCGCAAGTGGTCGGCGGCTTCGCTGTACCGCCCCAGCGAGAGAACACAGATTCCCATATTCAGTCGGTTGAAGTTGGGCGTGAGCCAGTAGGCAGTCTCTGGCGGAGGAAGGGCGGCGGCTTCGTCCATGAGCCTTTCCGCGTCTTCCGCCATACGTAGCGCGGAATCTTTCTCGTGCATTTCGGCAAGCCCACCCGCTGCCTGGAGGTAGTCCCCGATTCGCTGTGCCGGATGGGCCCCGGGTGTGTTTGCTGCGGCTCCAAACCAGCGGGCAATACCCTGGGGTCTTCCTTGTTGCCGGGCAAGATAGCCCTTGAAGTTCAGTGCTTGTGCCGCAAGCGTGCCGTCTCCGATTTCATCGGCAAGCTCAACAGCCTCGTTCAACAGCCTTACCGCTTCGCTGTCTTCGCGTGTCTGCGCATGAAGCCATCCGGCGAACTGGATCCACTCTGACGCCACTTCGGCTAGCCGGTCCCTATGCGGTCCCCGGGCAGCACGAAGCATGCGGATAATCTCCTTCATCTGCGCCATGGTCGCGGGAATCACGGACTTCGGCTGTGCCGTGTCGTCAAGACGGCGATACGCGGCCAACACTCCGGCAAGAGCGTCCACAGTTCCAGCGTCCAGCCGGGAAGGATTGGCAGCGCTTTTGGCAACCCGGTCGGTGTCGTCATCACTGAGGATTATTCCGGCTAGTGCTCCGCCAGCCCCGACAAGGGAATCAAGCGCTGCCGCAAGGTTATTCGATGGTTTTTGCTTCCCATTGAGCACACGCGACAGATAGGCGGGGTCGTAGTTCAGCGCACGTGCCGCAGCCTTCATTGAATAGCCGTTGTCCCGAAGTGCCCTACGGGCAAGATCAGCAAAGTCACGCATCGTGAACCTCTGTGGGTTGACCAGTGGTCTCTCCAGAGTAGTCAACCCTGGTCAACTCCCGTGTGAGCATTGCGGGTCGGAGCATGGGCCGATGCAAGGACCCCCGCAACCGCGCTGCGAGCGGTCCGGGGGCATGGCCACGCTGCGAAGGAGCGCGACACATGGAGGCTACCCGCCTACGTCTACTGCCATGGCCGGGGCCGAACGGCAAACCCGCGTACACACCAGACGACAGCCCTGACAGCCGGGTTGCTCGGAAGGCAGACCAGA
Source organism: Streptomyces sp. 5-10 (assembly GCF_014712245.1). NCBI lineage: Bacteria > Bacillati > Actinomycetota > Actinomycetes > Kitasatosporales > Streptomycetaceae > Streptomyces > Streptomyces sp. 5-10. The sequence continues at coordinate 25,921 of NZ_JACVYG010000063.1, read as the reverse complement.
TCGAAGCCGTGCAAACGGCCACAGCGGAGGCTGTCCTGTCGCTGTCGCTGGGCATGTTAGACGCGGGTTTTCCTGTCGAGCCTGACGAGTGCGTGTACGTGATGCGACGGCTCACGGAGTGCCTGAGGGACATGCTCCGAATTGCGGAGTCCCGGGGCGGCCGACTCCCGGCCCCGAATCCGCTGGAACCTGAGGTGGAGCGCGTACTAGAGGGCAAGTCCCCGGAGGCCACGTCATGAGCCGACGCAAGGAGCCAACGCCGATCACCGCTCCCCTGCCTGAGGGCTGGACGTATTTCCGCTCTGAGGTGGAGCCAGTGCCGGGGGGCCAGTTGCCCCAGTGGTACGCCACAGCGCCGTACCACATTCCCCGCCTCCCGGAGGTGGAGGGCAGGGGCAAGCTGGATCAGACCGTGAGTGCGCCCACATGGGCCGAACTTCACCGCTTGGTCGATGAGCAGGTGCAGCAATACCGCGCGCTGATGCCATGAGCGCCGACCCGTTCGCGGGGACGCCGTACGAGGGGGCGCGGGAGGGGTGGTGGACGAAGTACGGCGGGGCCCAGGATCCCGTCTCTGGCGTCGTTCATATCCCGGCGGGGGCCGACCTCCCGCCGTGCCCGTATCCGTGCGCGCACTGCCGCCGGAAGGGACTACAGCCACAGATAGGGAGCGACATGGGGAAGCCACAGATAGAGCGACCGATCGACATGCGTGGAGACCATGAGTGGTTCCCGGGGACCATCGGAGACGATCTGATGACTGTGCACAAGTTCAGCGTCACGCCAATGGTTCCCCGGTGTGGTGCCGAAGTCTCCGAGCGCCGAGACGTCTCCCGATGGCAGCGCGTAGTGAACTGTCCCGTCTGCCTGGCTGCTGCTGACTGATCACCGCGCGGCCACTCGGCCGGAGCGGACATCGGCCCCGTCCGTGCGCTTCCCCCGTGGCGCCGGACGGGGGCTTTTTGGGCGGATTCTCAGAAGTAGTAGTCAGGCATGTACGGCGACCCGTACGAGATCACCTCCTGACCGCCGCGCCGGCCCCCGCTTGCTAAGCGGGACACTGTCCCATATCGTCAATCGGGACAGTGTCCCGTTTATTTGGCGTGGGGATGGAGTAGAGCCATGTCGACATATCTGCTGGTGCACGGAGCTTGGCACAGTGGGCAGTGCTGGGAGCGGGTGGTCCCGCTGCTGACGGCGGCCGGACACCGGGTCGTGGCGCCGACGCTGACCGGCTACGGCGACACCGCGCATCTGCTCGGCCCCGAGGTGGGGCTCGATACGCATGTCGACGACATCGTCCGGCTGATCACCGAAGAGGACCTCACCGATGTGGTGCTCGTCGGGCACAGCTACGCCGGGCTGGTCATCTCGTCCGCGGCCAACCAGGTCCCGGAGCGGATCGGGCAGCTGGTCTATCTCGACGCGATGGTCCCGGAGGACGGCGAGAGCGCGGCCGATGTCATGCCCTTCGCCCAGGCCATGATCGACCAGGCCCTGGCGTCCGAGAGCGGCTGGCGGATTCCGCCCCTGGTCGGAATGGAGCCGTCCGCGGATCTGTTCGGGGTCACCGACCCGGCGGACGTGGCGTGGCTGCGGTCGATGCTGTCGGATCAGTCGGTGCGCTGCCTCCAGCAGCCGGTCCGGCTGGACAACCCGGCCGTGAACGCGATACCGCGGACCCACATCCACTGCGTCGCCAATGTGCCGGAGGGCATCACCCGGCGGCCCGTCCCCGCGATCCAGCCCAACGGCACCCCGGCACAGGTGTGGGAGCTGGAGACCGGCCACGACTGCATGATCACCATGCCCGCCGAACTCACCGAACTGCTGCTCAAGCTCGGCTGAGCCGGCCTCGCCGCGGGTTGGCCTCGCCGCGGCCCGGCCCGCCGCGGCCCGGCCCGTCCCGGCCGACGCCGTCTCAGCCCGACGCCGCCTCCACCAGGGCGCGCATGATCCGTACGTCGTCGCCCGCCTCCGGATGCCACTGGACGCCCAGCGCGAACGCCTCCGCGTCCGGCAGCTCCACCGCCTCCACCGTTCCGTCGTCCGTGGCGTGGGCCGAGGGGATCAGGCCCTTGCCCAGGTGGGCGACGGACTGGTGGTGGAAGGTGGGGACGGACACCGGCTCCGGGAGGATCCCGGCGAGGAGCGTGCCCGGGACCGGCTTCACCTGGTGGTGGTCGAAGACGCCGGGCGGGCCCGCGTGGCCGTCCAGGTGCTGGACGAGGGTGCCGCCGAGGGAGACGTTCAGGAGCTGGTGGCCGCGGCAGATGCCCAGCAGGGGAGTGCCCGAGGCCAGGGCCGCGTCGATCAGGGCCAGCTCCCAGGCGTCCCGCTCCCGCGCGGGCGGCCCGGTGCGCGGCTCCACCTCGGCCCCGTACCGGGCCGGTTCCACATCCGGGCCGCCGGAGATGACGAGCCCGTCGAGGCGGGAGACGACGCTCGCGGCGGCGGCCGGGTCCTCGTCCGGTGGCAGCATCGCCGCGAGGCCGCCCGCGCGCTGGACGAGCAGGTGGTAGCCCGAGGGCAGCAGCGCGGCGGGCAGGTTCCACACGCCCCAGCTCGCCGAGGGTTCGAGATAGGTGCTGACGCCGATCAGGGGCTTGGACACCGGGGACTCCGATCTTCGTGGACCTGCTCGGTCGCGGGACGGTTCTCGGCCATGGGACGGCTCACCTTCGCGGGACGGCCGAGGGACGGCCGAGGGGCGGTCGAGGGACGGCCGAAGGGCGGTCGCGGACGGTTCTCCGCCGGGGGAATGGTCTCAGTCGCGGGACAGTTCCGCCTCGGCCTCCGCCAGTGCCGCGAACTCCTCCTCCGGCGCCGCCGCGACCAGGCGGTGGCGGCTGTAGAAGGCGAAGTAGGCCAGCGCCACCGCGTAGACGCCGAGCGCGATGAAGGCCGCGTCCTTGTCCACCAGGAAGGTGGCCACCAGCGCGGAGCAGGCCAGGACGAAGGCGAGGGACGACGTCACCGTGCCGCCGGGGGTGCGGTAAGGACGCTCCAGGCCCGGTTCGCGGCGGCGCAGGACGATGTGCGAGAGCGACATCAGGGCGTACGAGATGGTGGCGCCGAAGACCGCCGTGTTGAGCATCCGGGCGCCGTCGCCGGTCCACGCCGCGAGGGCGAAGCCGATGGCGCCCGGGACCAGCAGGCCCAGGAAGGGGGCCTTGCGGCTGCTGGTCAGCGAGAGGAAGCGGGGCAGATAGCCGGCCCGGGAGAGCGCGAACAGCTGGCGCGAACCGGCGAAGATCAGGGAGAAGAAGGAGGCCACGAGCCCGGCGAGCCCCGCGTAGTTGACGATGCGGGACAGCACGGTGGCCTCGCCGTCCGGCTGCAGCGCCTCCACCAGCGGGTTGCCCGCGTCCTGCACGGCGCTCGGGCCGCGCGCCCCCGTCGCCGCGAGGAAGGTGAGCAGGGCGAGGAGCAGCAGGATGCCCATGGACCAGGCCATGGCCTTCGGCAGCGTACGGGCCGGGTCCCGGGTCTCCTCGGCCGCCAGCGGCACCCCCTCCACCCCCAGGAAGAACCACATGCCGAAGGGGAACGCCGACCAGATGCCGAGCAGCCCGAACGGCAGCCAGGAGCTCGCGCCGAAGGAGGAGTGGTCCGCCGGGATGTCGTTGAGCGAGCCCGCGTCGAAGTCGGTGAGGGCGCCCACGGCGAAGACCAGCAGCGCGGCGACGGCGATGGCGGTCACGACCAGGCTGAACCGCAGGGCCTCGCCCACGCCCCACAGATGGATGCCGATGAAGATGACGAAGCACGCCAGGTAGACCGGCCAGCCGGACTCCAGGCCGAAGAGCCCGAGCGATTCGACGTAGTCGCCGATGAAGATGGAGATGGCGGCGGGCGCCAGGACGTACTCGATGAGGATCGCCGTGCCGGTGAGGAAGCCGCCCCAGGGGCCGAGGGCGCGCCGCGCGAAGCCGTAGCCGCCGCCCGCGGTGGGGAGGATCGCGGCCAGCTCCGCCAGGGCGAACACCATGCAGGCGTACATCAGGCCCATCAGCAGCGCGGCGATGGCGAGACCGCCGAAGCCGCCCTCCGCCAGGCCGAAGTTCCAGCCCGAGAAGTCGCCGGAGACGACATAGGCGACGCCGAGGCCGGTCAGCAGCAGGGGGCCCGCGCTGCCGCGCCGCAGGGTGCGGCGCTCCAGGTACGCGTCCTCCGGGGAGGGTGCCGCCGGGCCGCCGCCCGGCGGCGCGCCGCCGACGGAGGCGCTGGCGGATTCGGTGCGGGCGGACTCGGTACCGTCGGCCATGGGGGACACTCCTGCTCCACACGAGGGGGCGATGGCAAAGGTGTGGGGCCATACCTTTGCCTTCCGGTCGGCGATGCGCAAGACCTCTGCGTAAAACCGTGGTTAATGACCCGGTGGACCGACCGCTCAGACCAGGAAGCCGCGCAGCAGCGCCGCCGTGCCCTCGCAGTGTTCCCGCATCGCCTCGCGCGCCCCGTCCGCGTCCCCGTCCAGCACCGCCTCGACCAGCGCCCCGTGCTGGGCCTGGGAGTGCTCGAGGTTCTTGACCAGCAGCGGGATGCAGTCCAGCAGGTCGTTGACGGTCGCGCGGACGGCCGCGTACTGGGCGGCAAGCGACGGTGAGCCCGCCAGCTCCGCGAGCGTGAGGTGGAGCATCGTGTCCAGCCGGCGGTAGTCGGCCAGCGGGGCGTCCCGCGTCGCGTCCAGGGCCGCCCGCAGCCGCCGCGCCTGCCCCTCGCCCAGCCCGTGCGCGGCGCACAGCCCCGCCGCGCCCACCTCCAGGACCTCACGGAACCGCAGGGTGTCCTCGACGTCGACCGCCTCGACCCGCCGCCGCAGCTCGTCCTCGCCGCCCTCGGCGGGCTCGGGCCTGGCCCGGACGAAGGTGCCGCCGTAGCGGCCGCGGCGGCTCTCCACCAGCCCCTGGTCCTGGAGCACCTTCAGCACCTCGCGCAGGGTCACCCGGCTGATCCGCAGCCGGTCGGCCAGCTCCCGCTCGGCCGGGAGCCGGCCGCCGTCGGGGACCAGCCCCAGCCGCAGCACCTGGAGTATCTGCTCCAGCGCCTCCTCGAAGCCGTTCCCCGCGCGCACCGGGCGCAGCACCGGCGCCAGCCGGTCGTCCGCCGCGCTCCCGCGCCCACTCCCGCTCTCGCTCTCGCTCTCGCTCATCGAACCGTCCGCACCTACTTCCCAACCAATGGTCTGCGGTATTACCTTAAGGCCACCCCGCGCTCCCCAACCCCTCTCCGCACCCTCCCTCCCCCCCAGAATTCTCCGACGCAGGAGGCCCCACCGTGGCAGACCGCACGCCCCCGCTCTCGGTCGACGAGCTGACCAGACTGGTCGCCGCCGGGGAGATCGACACCGTCGTCCTGGCCTTCACCGATATGCAGGGAAGGCTCCAGGGCAAGCGGTTCGCCGCCCGCTTCTTCCTCGACGACGTCCTGGAGCACGGCACCGAGGGCTGCAACTACCTCCTCGCCGTCGACACCGAGATGAACACCGTCGACGGCTACGCCATGTCCTCCTGGGAGCGCGGCTACGGCGACTTCGCCATGCACGGCGACACCGCCACCCTGCGCCGCACCCCCTGGAACCCCGGCACCGCCCTCCTCACCGCCGACCTCGCCTGGCACGACGGCAGCCCGGTGGCCGCCTCCCCGCGCCAGATCCTGCGCCGTCAGCTCGACCGGCTCGCCGAGCGCGGCTGGACCGCGTACACCGGCACCGAGCTGGAGTTCATGGTCTTCAGGGACAGCTACGAGCAGGCGTGGAACACCGGCTACCGCGGGCTGACCCCCGCCAACCAGTACAACGTCGACTACTCCGTGCTCGGCACCGGCCGGGTCGAGCCCCTGCTGCGCCGCATCCGCAACGAGATGGGCGCCGCCGGCATGACCGTGGAGTCGGCCAAGGGGGAGTGCAACCTCGGCCAGCACGAGATCGCCTTCCGCTACGCCGACGCCCTGACCACCTGCGACCAGCACGCCGTCTACAAGACCGGCGCCAAGGAGATCGCCGCCCAGGAGGGCATGGCGCTCACCTTCATGGCCAAGTACGACGAGCGCGAGGGCAACTCCTGCCACATCCACCTCTCGCTGCGCGACGAGGCCGGACACCCCGTGCTCGCCGACGACGACGGCCCGTACGGCATGTCGAAGACCATGCGCCACTTCCTCGCCGGACAGATCGCGGCGATGCGCGACTTCACCCTGCTCTACGCCCCGAACATCAACTCCTACAAGCGGTTCCGCCCCGGCTCCTTCGCGCCCACCGCCGTCGCCTGGGGCCCGGACAACCGCACCTGCGCGCTGCGCGTCATCGGCCACGGCCCCTCCCACCGGCTGGAGAACCGGCTCCCCGGCGGCGACGTCAACCCGTACCTGGCCGTGGCCGGGATGGTGGCCGCCGGGCTGCACGGCGTGGAGCGGGAGCTGGAGCTCCCCGAGGTCTGTACCGGCAACGCCTACAACGGCGACGCCGAGCACGTGCCGACCTCGCTGCGCGACGCCGCCGAGCTGTGGCGGAACAGCCCCATAGCGCGGGCCGCCTTCGGCGACGAGGTGGTCGAGCACTACCTCAACATGGCGCGCGTCGAGCAGGACGCCTATGACACCGCCGTCACGGACTGGGAGCGCTTCCGGTCCTTCGAGCGCATGTGAGGAACCACCAGGTGAGCAACGAGCACCCGCACCCCGACCACCACCCCCACGAACACCGGATCCTCAATCCGGCCACCGAGGAGGTCATCGCCACCGTCCCCGCCGCCACCCCGGGCGAGGTGGCCGCCGCCGTGGCGCGCGCCACCGAGGCGCAGCGCGGCTGGGCCGTGCTCGCCCCCGCCGACCGCGCCCGGCTGCTGCGCCGCTTCGCCGCCGCCGTGGACGACCACATCGAGGAGCTGGCCGCCCTCGAGGTCCGCGAGGCGGGCCATCCGATCGGCAACGCCCGCTGGGAGGCGGGCAACGTGCGCGATCTGCTGGACTACGCGGCCGGGGGAGCGGAGCGGCTGAGCGGCGCCCAGATCCCGGTGGCCGGCGGTCTGAACGTCACCTTCCACGAGCCGCTGGGCGTGGTCGCGGTCATCGCGCCGTGGAACTTCCCCATGCCGATCGCCGCCTGGGGCACCGCGCCCGCCCTGGCCGCCGGGAACGCCGTCGTCCTCAAACCGGCCGAGACCACCCCGCTCACCGCGCTCCGGCTGGCCGAACTCGCCCTGGAGGCGGGCCTGCCCGAAGGGCTCTTCCAGGTGCTGCCCGGGGCCGGGCCGGTCGCGGGCGCCGCGCTGGTCGAGCACCCCGGCGTCGCCAAGGTCGTCTTCACCGGCTCCACGGCCGTCGGCAAGGAGATCATGGCCAAATGCGCCGCGGGCGTGAAGCGGGTGACCCTCGAACTCGGCGGCAAGAGCCCGAACATCGTCTTCGCCGACGCCGACCTCGAGCGCGCCGCGGCCGCCGCGCCCGGCTCCTTCCTGGACAACACCGGACAGGACTGCTGCGCCCGCAGCCGCATCCTGGTCCAGGCATCCGTCTACGACCGGTTCATGGAGCTGCTGGCGCCCGCCGTGACCTCCTTCGCGGTCGGCGACCCGGCCGACCCCGCCACCGCCATGGGCCCGCTGATCTCGGCCGCCCAGCGGGAGCGCGTACGGTCCTACGTACCCGAGGACGCGCCCGCCGCCATCCGCGGCGAGGCCCCGAAGGGCAAGGGGTTCTGGTACCCGGCCACCGTGCTGGAGGCCACCGGCCCCGGGGACCGCGCCGCCGTGGAGGAGATCTTCGGCCCCGTCGCGGTCGTCCTCCCCTTCGAGGACGAGGCCGACGCCGTGACGCTGGCCAACGCCACCGACTACGGCCTCTCCGGCTCGATCTGGACCCGTGACGTGGGCCGCGCGGTCCGGGTCTCGCGCGCCGTCGCCGCCGGGAACCTGTCCGTCAACTCGCACAGCAGCGTGCGGTACGCCACCCCCTTCGGCGGCTACAAGCAGTCCGGCCTGGGCCGGGAGCTGGGCCCCGACGCCCTTGCCGCCTTCACCGAGACCAAGAACGTCTTCATCAGCACCGAGGAGCGACTGACGTGACCGAGACCCCCGTGTGCCGCCGTCTGGTGGGCCGTACCGCCGTCATCACCGGAGCGGGCAGCGGCATCGGCCTGGCCACCGCGCGCCGCCTGGCCTCCGAGGGCGCGCAGGTCGTCTGCGCCGATATCGACGAGAGCGCGGGCAAGGCCGCCGCCGACGAGGTCGGCGGGCTGTTCGTGCGAGTGGACGTGGTCGACCCCGAGCAGGTCGAGGCGCTCTTCAAGACCGCCTTCGACACCTACGGTTCGGTGGACATCGCCTTCAACAACGCCGGGATCTCCCCGCCCGACGACGACTCGATCCTCACCACCGGGCTCGACGCCTGGAAGCGGGTCCAGGAGGTCAACCTCACCTCCGTCTATCTGTGCTGCAAGGCCGCGCTGCCGTACATGCGGCGGCAGGGCCGGGGCTCCATCATCAACACCGCCTCGTTCGTGGCCGTGATGGGCGCCGCCACCTCCCAGATCAGCTACACCGCCTCCAAGGGCGGGGTGCTGGCCATGTCCCGCGAACTGGGCGTGCAGTTCGCCCGCGAGGGCATCCGGGTCAACGCGCTGTGCCCGGGGCCGGTCAACACCCCGCTGCTGAAGGAGCTGTTCGCCAAGGACCCGGAGCGGGCCCAGCGGCGGCTGGTGCACGTACCGGTGGGCCGGTTCGCCGAGCCGGAGGAGATCGCCTCCGCCGTGGCCTTCCTGGCCAGCGATGACGCGTCCTTCGTCAACGCCGCCGAGTTCCTCGTGGACGGCGGGATCGCCGGGGCATATGTCACGCCGTTGTAGTCCGGGTGCGTAGTCCTGCCATCCGCGGTGTACGGACTCCACCCCTGGCCATAGGCTGACCATGTGACCATGAACACGCCCCCCGGCTGGTACCCCGATCCCGGCTACGCAGGTAACGGCCCCGCCATGGAACGGTGGTGGGACGGTTCGGCGTGGACCGAGTACACCCGTGATGCCTCGGGCGCCGCGGACCCGGCCTTCGGCCCGCCGCAACCCCCCTACCTGCCAGGGCGGCAGGGGGGACACGGCCACAGCCGGGGCCGGGGCCCGAGGATCGCGGCGCTCTCCGTCGCCGTCGGCGTCGTCGTCGCCGCGATCGCCGGTGGCATCGTGCTGCTGGGCGACGGCGGCGACGGCGGCGGGAACGCCCAGACCGGGCCCGGCCCCAGCACCTCCGCGCCGGACGACGGCGGCGACCCGGCCCCCGGCCTCCCCACCCCGGACAACCCCTCGGAGGGGCCCACCGAGAGCCCCAGCGCACCACCCAGCTACGACCCGGACACCGCCCCGGACCCGGGCAACGGCATCAGCCTGCCGGTGCTCTCCGGCTGGCAGGCGGGGCGCAGCAGCTCCGGCGGCGCGGGCGTCACCACCTCCCGCTACCCCTGCCCGGGCGACCCGTCCACCGACTGTGTGCGCGGCGGCGCCTTCTCCCGGACCGCCGAGGGCTACAAGGCCACCTCCGCCAAGGGCATAGCCAAGGAGGACATCGCGCAGAACGCCGAGGAGTCCTACGGCACCGACCAGGACACCGACCGCAAGGCGTACGGCGGGATCACCTCCCACAAGCAGCTGAAGGCGTCGGCGGTCGAGGTCGCGGGCAAGGAGGGCTATCTGGTCCGCTGGAAGGTGGTGACGAAGAAGGGCGACGACGGCATCGTCCAGTCGGTGGCGTTCCCCTCGCCCACCATGCCGGGCACGATGGTCGTGGTGCGCTTCGGGTTCGACGAGAGCGACAAGGCGCCGCCGCTCAGCGACATGGACAAGATCCTCAAGGGCATCGAGGCGCTGGCGGGCGACGGCAGGTCCATTTAGCCGCGTCGCACCGTTGCTTTTCGGTCGTTGCTCGAAAGATGTCGGTCAGAGGAACGTCCTGCCCTCGCCCCGGTACGTCGGCACCTCGGCCACCACCCGGTCCCCCTCGACCAGCCGCAGCGTGTCGAACCGTTCGCACAGCTCACCGGCCTTGGCGTGCCGGAACCACACCTTGTCGCCGATCAGCAGATCGTCGGCGGCCGTGCCCAGCAGCGGGGTCTGCACCTCGCCCGGCCCCTCCATCGAGTCGTACACCAGCCCCTCCGGCAGATACGGCACCGGCAGCCGGTCCCGGCCCGCCGCGCCCGAGGCCGGATAGCCACCGCCGAGCACCGTCACCACGCCCACCCCGGGGCGGCGCACCACCGGCTGGGCGAACAGGGCCGCCGGACGGCCGCGGAAGGAGGTGTAGTGGTCGAACAGCCGCGGCTGGTAGAGCCCGGACCCGGCGGCGATCTCGGTCACCGCGGCCTCCGCTGCGGTGTGCTGCACACTGCCCGTACCGCCGCCGTTGACGAACTCCAGGTCCGCCACGGCCCGCACCGCCCGTACGGCCGCGGCCCGGCGCGCCGCGAGCTCCCGGCGCGCCACGGACTGCATCAGCCGGATGGCGCGCGAGCGCAGCGGGCTCCCGGGCACCGCGTCGCCCACGCCCGCCACATGCCCCTCGTACGCCATCAGCCCGACCAGCCGGAAGCCGGGGCGGTCGGCGATCGCCCGCGCCAGGGCGGCCAGTTGCTCCGGTTCGCGCAGCGGTGAGCGCAGCGCCCCGACCCGCACCCGCCCGCCGAGCATCCGCAGCGAGGTGTCCAATTCCAGGCAGACCCGGACCTCTTCGGTCCCGGCGCGAACGCTGTCGATCAGATCGAGCTGGGAGAGGTCGTCCACCATGACGGTCACGGCCTCGGCCAGCTTGGGGTCGCCGGTCAGGGTGGCGAAGCCGTCCCGGTCGGCGGAGGGATAGGCGAGCAGTACGTCGTCGAACCCCTCGCGCGCCAGCCACAGTGACTCCGGGAGCGTGAAGCTCATGATCCCCGCGAAGCCGTCGCGCGCGAGCACCCGCTCCAACAGCGCGCGGCAGCGCACCGATTTGCTGGCGACACGGATCGGTTTGCCTCCCGCCCGGCGGACCAGATCCCGAGCGTTGTCGTCGAAGGCTCCCAGGTCGACAATCGCCACGGGCGCTTCGAGATGGGCGGTGGCCCGGTCGTACCGGGCCCGGTCAGCGGCGGCAGCGGACATGGACGCAGCTTGCCAGACCGCTATTACCACTGGGTAGAGGGCGCCCGGTGCGCAGGCCCCCCGGCTGGCCGTAGAGTGTCGCGCACGCCACGACCGGCAGGTCAGCGGCGTGTTGTCCGCATACGGGTCCGCGTGCCCGAAAGGCGGTGCGGTGGCGCGGCGAACCGGACGGAGCCAGGTGAAGCAGGTCTCGACGGGTGCGAGGGGGTGCAGGTGAGCACCGACGCGGAACAGGCGCACTCACCCCGCGGCACGCCCCCACCACGCCCCGCACATCCCCCGCGCACGGCGCCCGAGCGGCCTTCCGCGCCCCCGTCGCGCCCCGCCAACGGGCCCGGGTTCACCCCGGATCCGGAGACCCCCGTCCTCGGCGTACGGGCGAAGGCCCCGTTCTCCAGAGGCATCGCCGGGGCGCCCGGCACCGGGGTGCCCCCGCAGCCCTCGGCACCGCCGCGCCCCTCCGCACCGCCGGGCGCCGGGGCATCGCCGGGCGCCGGGGCATCAGCGCGCACCGGGGCGTCACCGCGTACCGGCGGGCTCTTCGGGGACCTCGGGCCGGGCGGCCGGCGCCGGCCGCCCAGCCGTACGGCGGCCGCCGCCGCGAGTCTCGTCCTCGGCCTCGGGCTGCTCGGCGGGGCGGCGGCCGGAAGCTGGCTGGGCGACGACCCCGGCGCCCCGCCGTCCACCGCCGACACCTACGCCCACGCCCGCTCCGCCTGGCACAGCGTCCCCGTGGACGACCTCTTCCCGCGCACCCTGCGCGGCAAGGGCCAGGGCCCCGGCGGCGCCGACCGCGTCTGGACCCGGATAGCCGTCGCCCCCGACAGCAGCTGCGGCGGCGGATTCGATCCGCTGCTCGCCAAGGCGCTGGCCCCGGTGGGCTGCAAACGGCTGGTGCGCGCCACATACACCGACGCCACCAGCACCAGCGTCACCACCGTCGGGGTGCTGATCACCACCTCAGGACCCACCGGCATGCGGGCGCTGCGACAGCGCTTCGTGGTCGAGAAGCTGGACGAGCGCACCGATCTGATGCCCCGCACGTACGCCGCCGAGGGCACCGCCGCGGCCGGTTTCGGCGACGACCAGCGCGCCAGCTGGCGGATCCGGATCCTCACCGACGCCCCCGCCGTCGTCTACACCGTCACCGGCTTCGCCGACGGCCGTGAGGTCACCGACCCGCAGTCGGCGGGCGAGGCGACCCAGCGCGGCGCCACCTCGGCCCCCGCGCAGTCCGGCCTCGGCAACGACGCCCGGGGCATCGCCGACGCGATCGAGGCCGGATTCCGCCGGGCCCTGGCCACGTACCCGGAGACCACCTCATGACCGGGATCGGACGCCGCCTCGCCGTGGCCCTCGCCGCCGCCGGGCTGACCCTGGTGCCCGCCGCCCCCGCGGACGCCGACGGCATACAGGCCCAGGAGTGGGCGCTGGACACCCTCCACGTCCGCGAGGCCTGGCAGACCACCAAGGGCTCCGGGATCACCGTCGCCGTCCTCGACACCGGCGTCGACGACGGCCACCCCGACCTCAAGGGCCAGGTGCTGCCGGGCAAGGACCTCATCGGCTTCGGCGCCCGGCGCGGCGAACGCGCCTGGGCCCGCCACGGCACCGCCATGGCCGGGATCATCGCCGGGCACGGCCACGGCGCCTCCGGCGGCGAGGGCGTGCTGGGCGTCGCCCCGAAGGCCCGCATCCTGCCGGTGCGGGTGATCCTCGAGGACTCCGACCCCGCCCGCAAGAAGGCCCGCTCGACCCGTGGCGGCGCGCTCGCCGCCGGGATCCGCTGGGCGGCCGACCACGGCGCCGACGTCATCAACCTCTCGCTCGGCGACGACAGCGCCTCCGCCCACCCCGAGGCCGCCGAGGACGCCGCCGTGCAGTACGCGCTGCGCAAGGGCGCGGTCGTGGTCGCCTCCGCGGGCAACGGCGGCGAGAAGGGCGACCGGGTCTCCTACCCGGCCGCCTACCCCGGGGTCATCGCCGTGACCGCCGTGGACCGCTACGGCTCCCGCGCCGCCTTCTCCACCCGCCGCTGGTACGCCACCGTCTGCGCGCCCGGCGTCGACGTGGTCATCGCCGACCCCGACAAGCGCTACTACGAGGGCTGGGGCACCAGCGCGGCCGCCGCCTTCGTCTCCGGCTCCGTCGCCCTCGTCCGCGCCGCCCACCCCGACCTGAGCCCGCGCCAGATCCGCGGGCTCCTCACCCGGACCGCCCAGGACGTCCCCGAGGGCGGCCGCAGCGACGACCTCGGCGCGGGCCTGGTGAACCCGGCGGCGGCGATCGCCGCGGGGAACAAGATGAAGCCCGAGGCCCAGCAGCCCGCCGTGGCCGCCGCCCCGAACCGCTACTTCGGCAACGGCCCCGGCCACACCCAGGGCGCCCACGACGACTCCGGCCCCAACCAGATGGCCCTCCTCGCCGGCCTCGCCGGCACGGCCCTGATCGTCGCCGCGATATCCCTATGGCGCGGCTCGGGCCCCCTGCGGGTGCCCCCGAGGCTGCGGGCACTGCTGACGGGGACCCGTACGCGCTGAACGCGCCGACTCGGCCCTCCGTCGGCCTGGGCAACGTCGCTCGCCGCGACGGTTGGCGGGGGCCCGCTGCGGGTGCGTCGCCGGCGGGGTTCGGTCGGCTCTGGGCGGCGTCCGGCCGCTGCGCTGTCGGCTCGGGCCCGGTGCGCGTGCCTGCTCGCGGGGGTCCGTACGCGCTGAAGCGCGGCGGCGGTTGTCGCATCGGCGTGCTGGGCGGGCCGTCGCCGGGGCTCGTGGGGTGCCGGGCCGGGGCCCCTCGGCGGTCATCGGTTGGGGCGTGCCGCACGCGCTGCTCATGGGGAGCGTGCGCGCTGAGGGCCCGGCGGCGGTCGTCGGCTCGAGCACGCCGCTTACCGCGACGCGTACGCGGCGGTCGTCGCCACGGCCGTTCGCGCCACCTCTTCCACCAGCGTCACCCCGCTCTCCCGGTCAGCATTGCCCTCGGACAGCACCGCGATCAGGTAGGGCCGACCGTTCGCCGTCACCTCGCCGATGCTGTTGATGACCCACAGGCCGGTGGCGTCGCGGGGCATCCAGCCGTTCTTGAGCCGCGTTCCGGCGCCGTCCGCGGCGGCCGAGATGCCCCAACCCTGACCGGCGACGACGCGGCCCATCAGCGTCCGTAGATACGCCTGGGAGCGCGCGTTCAGTGGGGAGCCGTCCAGGAAGACCGCGCGCAGCAGGGTCAGCTGATCGGACGCGGTGGTGTGCGTCAGACCCCAGCGTCCGCGGTCGTCGGCGTGGGTGTCGGTCAGCCCGAGCCGTCCCAGCGCGGCCTCGAGGCCGCGCGCCCCGCCGATCGTCCCCCACAGCGCTGTCGCCGCGTCGTTGTCGCTCTGCTCGATCATCACGCCCGCGTACGAGCGCTCCTGAACGGTCAGCCGCCGCTCCTCGTCCTGCGCCCCGAGCAGCAGCGCCGCGAGGATGCCGACCTTGATGACGCTCGCCGTGGCGTACGAGCCCTCGCCATGGGCCCCGTTCGCGCCCGACCCGGGCTCCAGGACGGCGACCGAGAAGTCCGCGCCGGAGCCCGCGCCAGCGGCCGCGGCCAAGGGCGCGAGCGCGTCGGCGAGTGCGCCGCTCAGCCCCTTCAGCCCGCCCGCACCCGACAGGGCGGGCAGGGCCGGGCCGCCGTCGTTCACGCGTTCCACGTGGTCTCCTTCACTGCCACCCCGCCGCACGGCGGGGGTGCGGGGGTCTCGGTCTCCTCGCTGTCGATACCCTCATGGCGTGGCGCTCAAGAACATTCCCGACCCCGGCTTCTCCGGCGACGACGGCTCCGCCGACCCCCGGCTGACCGCAGCGCTCGCCGCCTGGGCCGATGACCGCTCGGCCGAACCGGAGGTGCTCGCGGCGCTCGCCGACGCCCGCCTCCTCGTCCCCGTGGTGGCGATTCTCGGCGAGGCCGAAGTGGTGGAATCCAAGCCCCGCGAAGCGTCCGTTGAGGGGGGTGGTGGGCGACGGGCGGGCGGGCTGCGCGAAGCGTCCGTTGAGGGTGGTGGTGGGCGACGGGCGGGCGGGCTGCGCGAAGCGTCCGTTGAGGGTGGTGGTGGGCGACGGGCGGGCGGGCTGCGCCGCGACAAGACCAGCGACATGGCGGTGCCCACGCTCCAGGCCCCCGACGGCCGGCGCGCGCTGCCCGCGTTCACCTCGCTCGAGACGCTGGCCCGCTGGCGCCCGGACGCCAGGCCCGTGGCCGTACCGCTGCGCCAGGCGCTGGAGGCCACCGCCCATGAGAAGGCGGACACCCTGGTCCTGGACCTCGCGGGCCCGGTGCCGTACCAGCTGACCGGCCCCGCGCTGCTGGCCCTCGCCGAGGGGCGGACCAGCGCCGATCCGCTCGCCGACCCGGCCGTGACCGAGGCGGTGCGCACCGTGCTGGATGCCGAGCCGGAGGTGCTCCGGGCCCATCTGGCCCCGGCGGCGGACGCCGACGGGATGCTCGCGCTCGCCCTCACGCCCGGCGCGTCGGCGCGCGAGACGGCGCACCGGGTGGCGGGCGCCCTGGCCGCCGACGAGGTGCTGCGGGCGCGGCTGGTGCGCGGGTTGACCCTGGCACTGCTGCCGCCGGACGCGAACGTCCCCGGCGAGCCGCTCTTCAGCCGCTGAGGGTCGGGGCCCGGCCCTCCCCATTCGGACCAACAGGCGAATACTCCCGATTCCGCCCACAATGCTTAGGCGACTGGCGGTCGGAATCTGCGTGAGGAGAGCGCCATGGAGACGAGAACGGTCGTAGCGGAGTTCATCGGGACCGCGATGCTGGTCCTCTTCGGAGTCGGTTCGCTGGTCCTGGCGGGCGACTACATCAACGCCCTCGGGATCTCGCTCGCCTTCGGCTTCACGCTGATCGCGATCGCCTTCGCGTTCGGACGCATCTCGGGCTGCCACATCAACCCGGCGGTGACCCTCGGCGTGCTGCTGGCCAGGCGCATCGACATCCGTACGGCCGTCCAGTACTGGGTCGCGCAGTTCGTCGGCGCGATCGTGGGCGCGGCGATACTGTTCCTGCTCGCCAACCAGGTGCCCCGGCTCCAGACGGCCGGCGCCTTCGGCAGCAACGGCTACGGCGGCCGCTCACCGGTGGGCATGGGCGCGGGCGGGGCCTTCCTCGCCGAGGTGCTGCTGACCTTCCTGCTGGTCTTCGTCTTCCTCACGGTGACCCACGCGGTGCCGATGGTCGGCGCCGAACCGGTCCCGGTGGGCCTCGCCCTCGCCGCGGCCAACCTGATCGGCATCCCGCTGACCTGGGCCTCGGTCAATCCGGCGCGCAGCTTCGGCCCCGCCATCTTCGCGGGCGGCGACGCGCTGGGCCAGCTGTGGCTGTTCATCGTGGCACCGCTGGTCGGCGGCGTGCTCGCCGCGGTGGTGCACCGGTTCACCCATCTCCATCCGGCGGGCCGGGCCGAACGGGAGGAGGCGCATCCGCCCCCGGCGACCGGGCCGTGGGGACGCATGCGCGGCGGCCACCGCCCCGAGGCGGGCGGCCCGGAGACCAAGGGCCCGGAGGCGGCCTGAGCAGCCTGAGCGACGAGGGACCCGGAGGCGGCCTGAGCCTATGCCCGGGGCCCGGGGCCGGCCGTGACGTAAGGGGGCGGCCGGTCAGCCGAAGACGTAAGGGGGCAGCCGGTCAGCCGAAGACCGGGCCGGTGAACTTCTCGCCGGGCCCCTGCCCCGGCTCGTCCGGCACCACCGACGCCTCGCGGAAGGCGAGCTGGAGGGACTTCAGGCCGTCCCGCAGCGGAGCGGCGTGGAAGGAGCTGATCTCCGTGGCGCTGGCCGTGACCAGCCCCGCCAGGGCGTTGATCAGTTTCCGTGCCTCGTCCAGGTCCTTGTGCTGGGGGCCCTCCTCGGCCAGGCCCAGGTTGACCGCGGCGGCGCTCATCAGGTGCACCGCGACCGTGGTGATCACCTCGACGGCGGGCACATCCGCGATGTCCCGGGTCATCCGGTCGAAGTCGGGGGCCGGCGGCTGCGCGGCGTTGGCGTCGCTCATGGTGGTCGGGGCTCACTTCCTGATGGACGGTGTCCCCCAGCCTAGGCGTCCACCCGGCGCCGTACGCACGGGGCGGGTGAGTCCACAGGAACGGGAGGGACTGGAGCGACGGGAGAAGTGGGGACCGGGGGAACCAACCGGGGGAACCAGGGGTACGGCGGACGCCGGAGACGCGGCGGGTGAGCATCCCATGCGGGTCCTGGTATCGTAGATAAACGACCGGCCGGTCACCTGTGTGTCCGGCCCACAAGTGGAGGCTCCGCGCTCCCACCTCCCGACCCACGGTCGGCAGGTCATCGGTCAGGCTGCGCCCCGCGGTGATATCGCGGCGGTGCTCCCGGTCAGTGAGGAGCCCCGCCTGTGTACCGTGCGGGGCGTTTTTTGCGCCACGGCGCGGTGGTCTCAACCGATACAGACTTACGCGGCAGTCCGCCAGGCGGTCGCGTGGTGCAACCGAGGAGGATCCATCAGCGCCGAGCCCCGCATCAACGACCGGATTCGCGTCCCCGAGGTGCGACTCGTCGGTCCCAGCGGCGAGCAGGTCGGCATCGTGCCGCTTGCCAAGGCCCTGGAGCTTGCGCAGGAGTACGACCTCGACCTGGTCGAGGTGGCGGCGAACGCCCGTCCGCCGGTCTGCAAGCTCATGGACTACGGAAAGTTCAAATACGAGTCGGCCATGAAGGCCCGTGAGGCGCGCAAGAACCAGGCGCACACGGTCATCAAGGAGATGAAGCTCCGGCCGAAGATCGACCCGCACGACTACGACACCAAGAAGGGTCACGTCGTCCGGTTCCTCAAGCAGGGCGACAAGGTCAAGATCACGATCATGTTCCGCGGCCGTGAGCAGTCCCGGCCCGAGCTCGGCTACCGCCTGCTGCAGCGGCTCGCCGAGGACGTCCAGGAGCTGGGCTTCGTGGAGTCCAACCCCAAGCAGGACGGACGCAACATGATCATGGTTCTCGGTCCGCACAAGAAGAAGACCGAGGCGATGGCCGAAGCCCGTGAGGCGCAGGCCGCCCGAAAGGCGGAGCGCCAGCAGGGCGGCAGCCCCGCTGAGGAGCCCGCCGAGGCGTGATGGGAGAGGCGTGAGCCTCGACCGCCCACCCTGGAGCCGCACGGCTCCGGAGACCAACCGAAACACATGACGCTGCTTCTGGACGCCCGGATCGCGGTGATCCCCGCATCCGCGGCCGCCCGGACAGCGCCTGACGAGGAGAGACGGCGACATGCCGAAGAACAAGACGCACAGCGGTGCCAGCAAGCGCTTCAAGCTCACCGGCTCCGGCAAGGTGGTGCGCCAGCGCGCCGGTCGCCGCCACCTTCTCGAGCACAAGCCGTCCACGCTGACGCGCCGCCTGGCCGGAAAGGTCGAGATGGCCCCTGCCGACGCCAAGAAGATCAAGAAGCTTCTCGGCAAGTGACGCCCCCGCCCCGCTCCGGCGGGGCGAGGCGAGCGCCAGACCGGGACCCACCGGGACCTATTCGTTTCCGGGCCGCGTGAGTCACCCGCGGCCCCGTACAAGGAGTTAAACAAGTGGCACGCGTCAAGCGGGCAGTCAACGCCCACAAGAAGCGCCGGGCGATCCTCGAGCAGGCCAGCGGCTACCGGGGCCAGCGCTCCCGCCTGTACCGCAAGGCCAAGGAGCAGGTCACCCACTCTCTGGTCTACAACTACAACGACCGTAAGAAGCGCAAGGGCGACTTCCGCCAGCTGTGGATCCAGCGCATCAACGCCGCTGCCCGCGCCAATGGCATGACGTACAACCGCTTCATCCAGGGTCTGAAGGCCGCGAACATCGAGGTGGACCGCAAGATCCTGGCCGACCTCGCGGTCAACGACGCGAATGCGTTCGCGGCGCTGGTGGAGGCTGCGCAGAAGGCGCTGCCGAGCGATGTGAACGCGCCGAAGGCCGCGTAAGCGCTGCGCTGAGCATTGCCGAGTGGACCCGCAGGTGAAGGCTTCACCTGCGGGTCCGCGCATGTCGACGCCCCCTGGGGTCTCGTTTCCGGGTGCGGCCCGGTGGCCGGGTTGTGCCCACCCGTCCCTCCCTCAGCTACCGCTGGGAGGTGCCCCTCGCGGGACGATTGCCCACAACAGGGCACGTTCCGCCCCGCGGAACGGCTGCCCGCACCCGGGGCGCCGCTGGCCTCTCCGAGGCCGGGGCTTGGCCCGCCGTTGCCGGGCGCGCCGCTGCCTCTTCCGGGGGTCCGGGGGCTTGCCTCCGGTTTCGGGGAGGGGCGGGGTGGGGGAATCCGCCCTGCGGGACGATGCCCGCAGCCGGGCGCGTCGCTGGCCTTTTGGGGCTTGCGTCGCCGCAACCTGGCGCGTTGCCGGTCCCTGGGGCCGGGCTTGCCGGGTCATGACCGGGTGCCGGTGCCCCCTCCGGGCCCTGGGACTTGGCCCGCCGTTGCCGGGCGCGCCGCTGCCTCTTCCGGGGGTCCGGGGGCTTGCCTCCGGTTTCGGGGAGGGGCGGGGTGGGGAAAGGCCCGGCCCGCGTAACCAACACACCACACGAGAAAGCGCACGCACCCCATGGCGACCCCCGAATTGACGTCCCTGCGATCGCCACGCGTCACCGCCGCCCGGCGCCTGGCCAAGCGCAGCTTCCGCGGCAAGGAGCGGCGGTTCATCGTCGAGGGGCCGCAGGCCGTACGGGAGGCCATCGCGCACCTCGTGGAGGTGTACGTCACCCCCGAGGCCGCCGAGCGCCACCAGCCGATCCTCGACGCCGCCCGCGCCGCCGACGTCCCCGTGTTCACCGCGACCGATGACGTCGTCGCGGAGATGTCCGACACCGTCACCCCGCAGGGCATCGTCGGGCTGTGCCGCTTCCTGGACTCGCCGTTCGAGGAGATCCTGGCCGCCCGGCCCAAGCTCGTCGCCGTGCTCGCCAACGTCCGCGACCCCGGTAACGCCGGCACCGTGCTGCGGTGCGCCGACGCCGCCGGGGCGGACGCGGTCGTGCTGACGGACGCCTCCGTGGACCCGTACAACCCCAAGGCCGTACGCGCCTCCGTCGGCTCCCTCTTCCACCTCCCCGTCGCCGTCGGCGTACCCGTCGAGCGTGCGGTGAGCGGGCTGCGGGAGGCCGGGGCGCGGGTGCTGGCCGCGGACGGGGCGGGGGAGCGGGACCTGGACTCCGAGCTGGACGACGGGCTGCTGGGCGGCCCCACCGCGTGGATCTTCGGCAATGAGGCATGGGGCCTGCCGGAGGCTACCCGCGCACTCGCTGACGCGGTGGTGCGCGTTCCGATTCACGGCAGGGCCGAGAGCCTCAACCTCGCCACGGCCGCCGCCGTGTGCCTCTATGCCTCCGCTCGTGCGCAGCGCGCTCCCGCAGGGTGCCGCTCCGTCACATCGACCTAGTAGGGTTGCCCCCTCTGGGAGGGGACCCGAGAGGGGGTGTGGGGATGGACGTCAGGACCTCCGGCGCCAGGGCGGCCGAAGCCCATGCGGCCGAAGCCCATGCGCCCGGAGCGGAGCCGCCCGGCGGGAAGCAAGGCCGGGAGCAAGGCGGGAAACACGGCGAGGGGCACGGCGAGGCGCCCGGCGAGGGGCACAGCGAGGGGCAGGGCCGCCCGCCCACCGGGGCGGACCCCGGTGCGCCCGGCCCCGGCGGCGCGCCGGACGCACTCGGACCGCACCCCGACGACCTGCCCGACGGCCTGGTCGTGGCCGACGAGACCGGCCTGGTCACCTGCTTCAACGCGGCGGCGGCCCGCATCACCGCCACCGACCCCGCGGACGCGATCGGCCGCCGGCTCGAGGTGGCCCTGCCGTTAGAGGACCTGGACGGCCGGCGCTGGTGGGCGCTGACCGATCCCTATGGAGGGCTGGCCATCCGGGCCGGTCAGCCCGAGCGGAACCTGCTGCTGCCGGGCGGCCGCGAGGTGCTGGTCTCGGCCCGCTATGTGCGCGAGCGGCCGACCGGGCCGGTGCGCCGGGTGGTGGTCTGTCTGCGCGGCACCGAGGCCCGCCGCCGCACCGAGCGCAGCCATGCCGAGCTGATCGCGACCGTCGCCCATGAGCTGCGCTCGCCGCTGACGTCCGTGAAGGGGTTCACGGCCACCCTGCTGGCCAAGTGGGAGCGGTTCACCGACGACCAGAAGCGGCTGATGCTGGAGACCGTCGACGCCGACGCCAACCGGGTCACCCGGCTGATCGCCGAGCTGCTGGACATCTCCCGGATCGACTCCGGCCGGCTGGAGGTGCGCCGCCAGCCGGTGGACCTCGCCGCCGCCGTCCGCCGCCATGTGCAGGCGCTCACCGCGGCCGGGCACACCGCCGAGCGGTTCCTGATCAGGGTCAGGGGTCCGCTGCCCAGGCTGTGGGCCGATCCGGACAAGATCGATCAGGTGCTGGGCAACCTGCTGGAAAACGCGGTGCGCCACGGCGAGGGAACGGTCACCATTGACATAGCGCCCGCACCGGCCAAGCCGGTCGCGGAAGGCCCCGCTGAAGGCCCCACTGTCGAAAGGACCGCCGTCACCGTGAGCGACGAGGGCCCCGGTATCCCGGAGGAGTCGATGAGCCGCGTCTTCACCCGCTTCTGGCGGGGCAGCAAGCGCGGCGGCACCGGCCTGGGGCTCTACATCGTCAAGGGCATCGTCGAGGCCCACGGCGGCACGATCACCGTCGACCGGGCCCGCGGCGGCGGCGCGGAGTTCCGATTTACCCTGCCCGTGGGCACCCCGGCCTATCTGGCCTGATCCGCCCGCGGGCTTCTCCAGCACGGGGGGACCCCGAGCGCGGCGGCCGCCGCGCGGCGTCCCCCGGAACAGCACCCCTCGCGCGCCCCTTAGACTCGGGCTTTGGCACCTTTGGCGTCCCCTTCACGGGGCGCAGCGGTCGCAGCCGGTCGAGCCGGGGTCGCGCGGTCGGGGGGGGGCACCCCCCAGCGGTAGCTGGGGGACAATCGGAAGCACGGGAAGAGATGTCGGCACCCAATAAGTCGTACGACCCTGTCGAGGTCGAGGCACTGAAACCGGAAGAGATCGCCCGCAGGCGGGACGAGGCGCTCGCCGCCATCGCCGCGGCCGGGGATCTCGAGGCGTTGCGCGAGGCGAAGGTCGCCCACACCGGCGACCGCTCGCCGCTGGCCCTCGCCAACCGCGAGATCGGCGCCCTGCCGCCGCACGCCAAGGCGGACGCGGGCAAGCGCGTCGGCCAGGCCCGCGGCCAGGTCAACCAGGCGCTGAAGGCCCGGCAGGAGGAGCTGGAGGCGGAGCGCGACGCCCGGGTGCTGGTCGAGGAGGCGGTGGACGTCACCCTGCCGTACGACCGCACCCCGGCCGGCGCCCGCCACCCGATCACCACGCTCTCCGAGCGCATCGAGGACGTCTTCGTGGCGATGGGCTACGAGGTCGCCGAGGGCCCCGAGGTCGAGGCCGAGTGGTTCAACTTCGACGCGCTCAACTTCCCGCCCGACCACCCCGCCCGCGAGATGCAGGACACCTTCTTCGTGCGCGGCGCCAAGGGCGACCAGGACGGCGAGGGCTCCGGTGTGGTGCTGCGCACCCACACCTCGCCGGTGCAGATCCGGTCGATGATCGACCGCGAGCCGCCCATCTATGTGATCTGCCCGGGCCGCACCTTCCGCACCGATGAGCTGGACGCCACCCACACCCCCGTCTTCCACCAGGTCGAGCTGCTGGCCATCGACGAGGGCCTGACCATGGCCGACCTCAAGGGCACGCTCGACCACATGGTGCGGGCGCTGTTCGGCGAGGGCATGTCCACCCGGCTGCGGCCGAACTTCTTCCCGTTCACCGAGCCGTCCGCCGAGATGGACATGCTGTGCTACGTGTGCCGCGGCGAGTCCGTGGGCAACCCGGACCGGCCCTGCCGCACCTGCTCCAGCGAGGGCTGGATCGAGCTGGGCGGCTGCGGGATGGTCAACCCGCGGGTGCTCATCGCCTGCGGTGTCGACCCGGACAGGTACAGCGGCTTCGCCTTCGGCTTCGGCATCGAGCGGATGCTGATGTTCCGGCACAACGTGGAAGACATGCGAGACATGGTCGAGGGTGATGTGCGCTTCACCCGGCCCTTCGGGATGGAGATCTGATGCGGGTCCCGCTTTCTTGGCTGCGGGAGTACGTCGACCTGCCCGCCGGTGAGACCGGCCGTGACGTACAGGCCAAACTCGTCGCCGCCGGGCTCGAGGTCGAGACGGTCGAGCAGCTCGGCGCCGGGCTCAAGGGCCCCCTGGTCGTCGGGCAGGTGCTGACCATCGAGGAGCTGGAGGGGTTCAAGAAGCCCATCCGCTTCTGCACCGTGGACGTCGGCCGGGCCAACGGCACGGGTGAGCCGCAGGAGATCGTCTGTGGCGCCCGCAACTTCGCGGTCGGCGACAAGGTCGTGGTCGTGCTGCCCGGCGCCGAGCTGCCCGGCGGCTTCGCGATCTCCGCGCGCAAGACCTACGGCAAGGTCTCGCACGGCATGATCTGCTCCAGCGACGAGCTGGGCATGGGCGACGACGGCACGCACGGCATCATCGTGCTCCCGCCGGAGCACGAGGTCGGCACCGACGCCATCGAGCTGCTTCAGCTGGTGGACGAGGTCCTGGACATCGCCGTCACCCCCGACCGGGGCTACTGCCTGTCGATGCGCGGGGTCGCCCGTGAGACCGCGACCGCCTACGAGCTGCCGCTGCGCGATCCCGCCCTCCTCGACGTGCCCGCGCCCAACAGCCACGGCTACCCGGTCAAGGTCGCCGACCCGGTCGGCTGCGACCGCTTCACCGCCCGCACCGTCACCGGGCTCGACCCCGAGGCGCACTCCCCGATCTGGCTCCAGCGCCGGCTCCAGAAGGCCGGGATGCGCCCGGTCTCGCTCGCCGTCGACATCACCAACTACGTGATGCTCGAACTGGGCCAGCCGCTGCACGCCTACGACCGCTCCCGGATCACCGGGGCGATCGGGGTGCGCCGCGCGGAGCCGGGTGAGAAGCTCACCACCCTCGACGGCACCCAGCGCGTCCTGGACGCCGAAGACCTCGTCATCACCGACGAGAGCGGCCCCATCGGCCTCGCCGGTGTCATGGGCGGCGCCAACACCGAGATCGCGGACGCCGCCGCCGACCCCGAGTCCGGCCAGGTGGCGGGCACCACCGAGGTGGTCATCGAGGCCGCCCACTTCGCCCCCGTCTCGGTCGCCCGCACCGCCCGCCGCCACAAGCTGTCCTCCGAGGCGTCCCGCCGGTTCGAGCGCGGTGTCGACCCCGAGGCCACCTCGGCGGCGGCGCAGCGCACCGTCGATCTGCTGGTGCTGCTCGCGGGCGGCACCGCCGAGGTGGGCGTCACCGAGATCATCGCGCCCAGCGCTCCGCACACCATCACGCTGCCCGCCGACCACCCGGACAAGGTCGCGGGGGTGTCCTACGGCCGCGAGACCGTGGTGCGCCGGCTGCAGCAGATCGGCTGTGATGTCTACGGCGCCGACGACCTCACCGTCACCGTGCCCAGCTGGCGGCCGGACCTCACCGACCCCAACGACCTGGCCGAGGAGGTCATCCGGCTCGAGGGGTACGAGAACCTCCCCTCGACCCTGCCCCGGCCCCCCGCCGGGCGCGGGCTGACCGAGCGTCAGCGGCTGCACCGCCGGGTCGGCCGGGCGCTGGCCGGGGCCGGATACGTCGAGGCGCTGAACTACCCGTTCCTCGGCGAGGAGGTGCTCGACCAGTTCGGGCTGGCCGCCGACGACCCGCGGCGCGATCTGGTCCGGCTGGTCAACCCGCTGTCGGACACCGAGCCCGCGCTCCGTACGACGCTGCTGCCCGGGCTGCTCGGCGCGCTGCGCCGCAACGCCGGCCGCGGCGAGCACGACCTCGCGCTCTTCGAGACGGGGCTGGTCTTCCGCGCCACCGGCGACGAGCCGCCCGCGGCCATCCTGCCCGTCGACCGCCGTCCCACCGACGAGCAGATCGCCGGGCTCGACGCGGCGCTGCCGCACCAGCCGCGCCGCGCCGCCGTCGTCCTCGCGGGCGACCGCGAACAGGCCGGCTGGTGGGGCCAGGGCACCCCGGTGAGCTGGGCCGACGCTATCGAGGCGGGCCGGATCGTGGCCCGCGAGGCGGGCGCCGAGCTGATCGTCCGCCAGGACCAGCAGGCCCCCTGGCACCCGGGCCGCTGCGCCGCGCTGCTGGCCGTCGTCGACGGCCAGGAGATCCTCGTCGGCAACGCCGGTGAGCTCCACCCCCGGGTCACCAAGGCCCTGGGCCTGCCCGAGCGCACCTGCGCGATGGAGATCGAGCTCGACCGTCTTGAGCAGGCCGGCACCGGCCGCGTGGGGGCGCCCCACGTCTCCACGTTCCCGGTGGCCACCCAGGACGTCGCGCTGGTCGTGGACGCGTCCGTGCCCGCGGCCGAGGTCGAGACGGCGCTGCGCGAGGGCGGGGGGGAACTGCTCGAATCCCTCCGCCTGTTCGACGTCTTCACCGGTGAGCAGCTTGGCGAGGGCAGGAAGTCGCTGGCCTACGCGCTGCGCTTCCGCGCCCCGGACCGCACGCTGACCGCCGAGGAGATCGCCGCGTCCCGCGACGCCGCGGTGTCGGCGGCCGCCGACCGCACCGGCGCCACGTTGCGCGGAGCCTGACGGCACCGGCCACGCGCCACCACGGAGGGGCGCACCCGTACGCAACGGGTGCGCCCCTCCGCCGTCCCTCGCCGCAGCCGACCCGGTCAGCCCGCGCCGACCGCGCCGACTGCGCCGACCGCGCCGACCGCGCCGACCGCGTCGACTGCGTCGACTGCGTCGACCGCGTCGACTGC